>WFRT01000047.1 GCA_015486445.1 Pseudomonadota bacterium
GCCGGGTGGTACGCCAGGTTTACTACGATGCCGCCCAGCCCGACTACGGTCCGGCTATCCGCACCCTGATCGGGCCCGAGCGTTACCGGCGCTACAAGGCCCGGCGCCGGGAGTACGAAGAGTGGACCAAGGAGAAGCTGCGGCGGGAAGCCGCGACGGACGGGGCCGAGAGCGCGGCTGAGAAACCGGCCCGGCTGCTGGAACTGGCCCGTGAAATCGGGATTGCCGATGACAATTTGAAGCTGGGACAGAACGAGGTCCAGCCCCGGCCCCTGTTGAACTGTGATTTTGAGGCGGTGGTTATTCCGGATCGTTCCCGGACGTTGAAACTACTGTTGCCGCAGCTGGCTTTCTATGATCTGGACGAGGTCTTCCTGCTTGGCGGCCGCTACTGGAACAGTGAGAAACTGCGGGATGAGGTCGGCGAGTATGCCGATGGCGCCCTGCTGGTTGATGCTTTCAGCCGCGCCCGGGGCGTGTCTCCGTTGCTGGACCGGTTTCTCGACCGTTTCCGGAGTCTCTGGCCGGAGGAAAAACCCACCCTGCTGGACCTCCTGGGATATGATACGATCGACCTGGTCCGCCGGTTGGCCGTCAAGGCGGGGCCGGACCCCACGGCCGACAGCTGGAGCCTGGCCCTTGGTGACTGTCGCGATCTTTCCCTGGCGTCCGGGGTGACCTCCGCCCGGGCCGGCGGCGAACTCGTCAAGCGTCTTTACCCCCTGACTTTCAGCCGGGACGGGATTGAAAAATTTTCCGGACTCTGTCAGCCCTGAAACAGTTCCGGCCTGAAACAGTTTCGGGCCAGAAAGAAGAGTTGGACGTAACTATTCAGCCAAATCCGGGGTCGGGCGCGGCTTTTCTTCGCCCCCTCCTGAATGAGGGGAGATAGAATTTAGCTGAATAGTTACAGCTGGACAAAATAAAGGCCGGTGGCATGAGAGCCACCGGCCTTTATTCATTAAACATGGAAATGGCGGCCTCAGAAGGCCAGGGGCCCTACCACCTGGTGGAAAAGGTCGAGGATGAAGCTCGGCCAAAGTCCCAGCAGGATGGCGGTGGCGGCCACTCCCAGCAGCGGCAGGCTCATCGAAAGCGGCGGGTCCTTGACGTGGCTGTCGGCGGCCAGTTGCTCACTTAAAGGACCGAAAAAGATGATTTTGACCGAGCGGAAGCAGTAGACCACCGACAGGGTGATGGCCGCGGCGCCGCCGATGGCAACCACCAGCTTGGTCAGTGAGCCGACCAGCCCGGCTTTGAAGATCCCGGTGAACATGATCCATTCGGCCGGGAAACTGTTCATCGGGGGAAACCCGGCCAGCCCCAGGGCGCCGATGATCCACAGGGCCGTGGTCAGCGGCATCTTCCGGGCCAGGCCGCCGAGCTGGCGCATGTCGCGGATGCCGGTGGTATAGACAATGATTCCGGCGGTCGAAAAGATAATGGTTTTGCCCATTATGTGGGCCAGGAAGAAGAACATGCCGCCCTCGATGCCGGCCGTGGTCATCGAACATACCCCGAGCATCGAGTAGGCGAGCTGGCTGATTGTCGAACAGGCCGCGAAACGTTTGATGTCGGTCTGGCCCAGGGTCAGCAGGGCGCCGTAAACCATGGTTACCAGGGCGATGATCATCAGCGGGGTGGAGAAAATCTGAAAATCCGCCGGCAGGGGGATGATGATCAGGCGCAGCATGACGTAGACCGCGACGTTGGCGTAGACGGCCAGCAGCCCGGCAATGCAGGTCGGGTGCTCGGCGTGAACCCAGGGCATCCAGACCTGGAAGGGAACCATCGCCATCTTGGCCAGGATGGTGACCAGGAACATGGCTATCGCCCAGGTCGCGGCCGGGCTGCCGGCCAGCGCCTGGATGCCGGCCACCGCGAAGCTGCCGCTGGCGTAATAGACGATGATCGAGCCGACCAGAAAAAAGCCGGCTCCGAAGACCGCCCACATCAAACAGATCATCGCCACCCGGACCCGGTCGATGTAGCCGAACATAGCCATGATGAAATAGAGCGGCAGAGGCAGGATCTCGAGAAAGAAATAGATGCCGATCAGGTTGGCGGCGAAGCAGACCCCCATGAAGCCGGTGGGAAAGAGCAGGAACAGGGCGTAGAAACGGGTGTAATGGTAGATCGCCGTGTGCTCGTCAACCTCTCCATAGATCGCCTCTATGCGGTGGTCGATGTAATGATCGGCATAGAACGACAGGGCCAGGCAGAGCAGGTTGATGATCAGCGCCACCGGCAGGCTGAGACCGTCGCCGAGCAGGTTGAAGGTGATTTCGGGTCCGGCGAAGGCGTGGCTTTCGAGCAGCGGGGCCCCGGTCCGGGCCAGTTCCAAACAGGCGAACAACAGGAGCAGGGTCGAATAGCTGAGCCCCAGGCGGGCGAACCAGGCCGCCTTGCGGCCCACTGCCCGGCGGGTCAGGATGATGACCGGGGCGGCCAGGGCCGGGATCAGGATGGTTTGCAGGAGTAGGTGTTCCAGCATCTTTTATGAACTCGTCAAGGTTGGAGAATAAACCTTCCGTAAGCGGCCGGGGAGTCGATTCCCGGCCTAGTGCCAGAGGGCCAGGGCGATGGCGGCGGTAAAAATCGCCGCCAGGTAGGCGCCGACGTAGAGAAAATTATCGGATTCGGTTTTCAATTGAAGCAGCAGCCGGGGCACCTTCTCGGTGACCAGGGCCGGCAGACGACGGTGTACCAGGGTGTCGTAGCTTTCTTCGATGTGCAGGGCGACAAGATCGGCCAGTTTCAGGGTGCCGCGGACAAAAACCAGGTTGTAGAAGGGATCGATGTACCAGCGCCGCCAGAGGAAGGTGTAGAGTTCCCGAAACAGCGAGCCCGGTCTGAAACTGATCTGGCGGCGTTCCCTGGTGCCGTAAAGCAGCCAGGCCGGTATCACCCCGGCCAGGATGCCGCCGAGCGAAAGTACCGTGACGATCAGGTGGTAATTGAAGCCATGCTTTTCGGCGATCGGTTCCAGGGGAAGTTTCAGGGTGCCGGTCAGGTTGGCGGCGAAGCCGCTGTCCAGCAGTTTGGCAAACTGCGGACCGATGGCGCCCAGGGCGATGATCATGGCGGCCAATACGGCGCAGGCTCCCCACATGATGATCGGGGCTTCATGGGGAGTGTGCCCTTCCCGGTGCAGGTGCTGGACGTGGCCGCTTTCCGAGCCGTGGAAAATCAGGGCCAGCATTCTCGTGGTGTAGAAAGCGGTCAGGCCGACAGTGGTGATGGCGAGAACGAAGATCGGGATGTGGTTGACTTCCAGGTTGACCAGCAGGATCGCATCCTTGCTGTAAAAGCCGGGCAGGGGAGGAACCCCCATCAGGCAGATGCCGGCGATCATCATGCAGACCCAGGTGTAGGGCATGTAGCGTCGCAGGCCGCCCATGTCCTGCACGTAGATGGAATGGACCGAGTGGATTACCGATCCGGCGCAGAGAAAGAGGCAGGCCTTGAAAATCGCGTGGCTGACCAGGTGGAAAATGCCGGAACCGGTGCCGGCCACCAGGGTTGACTGGGTCAGCCCCGCCAGTCCCAGGCCGATCCACATGTAGCCGATCTGGCTGACGGTCGAGAATGCGAGTATCTTTTTCAACTCCTTGGCCACCACGCCCTGGGTGGCCGCGATGAAGGCGGTCAGGGCTCCGACCCAGGCCGTGATCGAGAAAAAGAGGGAAGCGTTTTCACAGTGGGCCACCCAGCGCCCGATATAGAAAATCGGCAGCAGGCGGGCAACCAGGTAGACGCCGCTTTTGACCATTGTGGCGGCGTGGATCAGGGCCGAGACCGGGCCCGGCCCGGCCATCGCCTCGGGCAGCCATTCGTGCAGCGGGAACTGGGCCGATTTGCCGATCGGGCCGGCCAGCAGCATGATGCTTACCAGCACCACGATGCCGGGGTCGGCGGCCATGACCGGAAACCATTGGGGCGCGGTCCGGTAGAGTTCCATCAGGTTCAGGGTGCCGGAATAGTGGTACAGAATCAGGATGCCGCCGAGCATCACCAGGTCGCCGACCCCGGTGACCACCAGGGCCTTGAGGCCGCAGAAGGAGGGGGTTGTCAGCGGGGCTTCACCCTCGGGCCCGCCGATCCAGTACTGGCGCTGATCCTGGTAGTAATAGCCGATCAGGCCGTAGCTGCAGAGACCGACCAGCTTCCAGCCGACAAACAGCAGCAGCAGGTTGTTGGCCAGTACCAGCAGCAGCATGCTGCCGATGAAAAGGTTGACCAGCATCAGGAAACGGGTGATGCCGGGATCACCTTTCATGTAGCCGATGCAGTAGACCGCGATGATGGCGCTGATTACCGACACCACCAGGGCCAGGAGCAGGCTTAAGGGATCGAGCAGGATGCCGATTTCCAGGGCAATCGGGTGGCTGACCCAGGTCCATGAAGCTTCCAGGGGCAGTTGCCCCGGGTGGAAAAGCAGCGGCAGCAGCAACAGGCAGCAGACGGCCGCGGCGATCGGAAACAGGACGGCCATAAGATCGCGCAGACCGCCGTTGAGCCGGCCGCCGATATAGATCGCCGGCACCCCGAGCAGGGGAAGAATTATTGCCAGCCAGGCACAGAACAGGGGGTCTTGCACTTGCAGCATGGGCTACCTGAAAAGGGCTAGAAGGTTGAGATCGTCTATTAAAAGCCGGCCGGAATGATGGGCCGGATCAGGTTGAGAAAAATCCAATGGCTGCCAAGTCCGGTCAGAATGATGGCGCCGGCCGCCGCCACCACCGGCAGCAGCATCAGGAGCGGGGCCTCTTCCACCGCCACCTCGGGATAGGGCTCGGTGCGCTGGTAGTCAGGCCGGGGGTCCTCGAAGCAGGCCACCCGGATAACCCGGAAAAAATAGACCACGTTCAGGATCGTGCTGAGCAGCAGGGCCGCGATGAAGCTCCAGCGTCCGGCTTCGAGGCAGGCGAAGATCAGGTAGAGCTTGCTGAAAAAACCCAGGGTCGGGGGAATGCCGATCATCGAAAAGACCCCGACCGTAAAGGCCAGCATGGTAATCGGCATGCGGCGGAAAAGGCTGCCGAGGTTGACGATACGGCTGTCGCCGACCCGGTAGATGATGGCCCCGGTGGCGAGGAAGATGCAGCTTTTGGTGCAGACCTCGTTGATGATCGTCAAAATGGCCCCGGAAAAACCGGCCCGGTTGGCCAGGGCGATGCCTAAAACGATGTAGCCGACCTGGGCGATAACCGAGTAGCAGAGCATCTTTTTGAGGTCGGTCTGGGCAATGGCATAAAGAGAGCCGACCAGCAGGGCGATGATGGCCAGCCAGCTCAAAATCTCCAGAATTGGAAAGATCCTGGTGAAGAAATGAAAATCGAAGAGGTTGTAGACAATGCGGATTACCAGGTAGCCGGCAACCTTGGTGTAAAGTGGAGCGGCAACCCCGCTGACCGCCGAAGGGGCTTCGTAGTAGGCCTCCGGCAGCCAGGCGTGAAGGGGAAAGAGCGCCATTTTCAGGGAGATGCCGACCAGCATCAGGGCCCCGGCGGTCAGGACCACCCGGGTGTGGTAAAGCTCGGGCAGCAGCCGGTTGAGATCCATCAGGTTGAGCGAGCCGGTGGAGATGTAGAGATAGCCGACCCCGAGCAGGTAGCAGGAGGCCCCGATAGTGCCCATGATGATATAGCGGAAAGTGGCCAGCGGAGCGTCGCCGCCGCCGCAGGCGATCAGGCCGTAGACGGAGAGCGAGGCGATTTCGAGGAAGACGAAGACGTTGAAAAGGTCGCCGGTGATGACGATCCCGGAAAGCCCGGTGATCATCATCAGGTAGAGGCTCGAGGCCATGGTCTGGCGGCCGTCGATTTCCCTAGCGAAGCTCGGCCCGGAATAGACGGCGCCAAGGAGCCCGGAACCGCTGATCAGGATCAGCATCAGGGCGTTGAGCTGGTCGATGTGATACTCGATGCCCCAGGGCGGCTGCCACCCCCCCATGCGGTAGGAGATCGGGCCGTGGAGGATGACCTGGCCCATGATGCCGACCGCCATAGTCGAGGTGGCGGCCAGGATCAGCACCAGCCAGGGGTGGCAGAGGCGCCGGTTGAAATACCCCAGGGGCACCATGAACAGGGCCGCCATCAAGGGGATAACAACGATCAGGGCCGGAAATTGCTGGACCATGGTACTCCTATGCTCCCGTTTCCCGGCGTTGCTGGCGGAGGGCCAGGATTTCGTCCTCGTTCAGGGTCTGATAGCGGCGGTAGATCAGAATCAGGACCGCCAGGGCGACCCCGGTGGTGGCGATCGAGACCACGATCGCGGTCAGCATCAGGACGTGCGGCAGGGGGTTCAGGTAGTCTGTGGCCCGGATGGCCTGGACGACGTGGCCATGTTCGGTCAGGATGATGGGCACCTGGACCGGGCCTTTTTTGACCCCGATCGAAACGTAGAAGAGGATGATCGCGGTCTGGAAGATGTTCATGCCGATCAGCTTCTTGACCAGGTTGCGCTTGGCCAGCATGGCGTAAAGGCCGATCATCATCAGGATGACGTAGACCCAGAAATTGTATTTGCTGATCACAAATTCCAGCATCTTTTTACTCGTCTTCCTTGCGGCGGTTGCCAGTGGCGCCCCGGAGCAACAGGGCGCAGGCGATGGCCGCGGTAAAGATTACCGTGGTTTCCCCCATGGTGTCGTAGCCGCGGTAGTCACCCAGGACTGCGGTGACCAGGTTGGGGGTTTCGGTTTTTTCCAGGGCCTGTTCGATGTAGCGGGGTGAAACCCAGGTGCTGGCCGGGGAGTTGGGGTCGCCCCAGCCCGGCATGTCCATGGTCCCGTAGAGCAGAAAAAGGCCCATGAGGACAACGAAAATCAGGATGATGGTTTTCATGGCAATCCGGCTCCCTTGAAACCGCGCCTGGCGGCAGTAAAGATCTGTTTCTTACCGGCCAGGTCAATCCTTTGAGCGGCGCGTGGTTTTGCAGATGGCTCCGACAAACAGCAGGGTGCTGACCGCGGTGGCGACCGAGGCCTCGGTAAAGGCGACGTCGATGGCCCCCATTTCCGTCCACAGCAGGCACATGAAAAAACTGAAAGCCCCCAGGATGATGACCGCGCTCAGGAGGTCCTTGAGATTGATCGCGGCCAGGGCGCAGATAACGACAAATAGCAGCAGCAGGAAATCAAGTTGCCAGATCATGCTTGTTCCTCCTCTCCGGGTCCGGCCGCCGGAGTCCGGCCGGATTCCGGTTCCTTCTGCCCCGGGGCCGTGGTTCGGCGGCTCCAGGGACGGAGCCCGCAGCGATAGGCGGCCCGGCCCAGGGCGTGAGTGCCGGTGGGGTTGGCGATAAAGATAAAAACCGCGATCAGCAGCAGTTTGCCGCTGTTCAGATTGAGGCCGTGATGGCAGATGGCGCCGCTCAAAATCAGCAGAACCGCCAGGGTGTCGCCTTTGCCGGTGGCGTGCATCCGGGTGTAGAGGTCGGGAAAGCGCAAAAGTCCCAGGGTGGCGGTGAAAAAGAAGAACACCCCGCCGCAGATCAGAATGATGGCGGCGATGTCGTTGGCCGGCAGGCTGGCGAAGTCGGGCAGGTTCGGCATCTTAAAATTCCCCCTTGCCTTCGAAGTACTTGGCCGCGGCCAGGGTGCCGAGGAAGTTGAGCAGGGCATAAACAATGCTGATGTCGATAAACATGTCGACCCGGCCGAAGATGAAACCGATCAGTACCAGGATGATCAGGGTCTTGGTGCCGATGGCGCCGACTGCGATCATCCGGTCGAACACGGTCGGCCCCCGGAGCGCCCGGTAGAGACAGCAGAAAATCAGCAGGCAGAGAAATATATCGATATTCAGGAAAAAACTTTTCATGAAATCGAACCCGGTTTGGGGGTTGAACATGATTCTGGGTCGGAGTCGCTCTCATCCTCATGATTGCCGGCAATATCCAGGATGATTGAATACATGGCCGTCATTACCGCCAGGCCGACCCCGACTTCGACCCCCAGGATGCCGAGGGAGCGGGCCCGGGGAACCGAAACATGGAGCAATGGCGCCAGCATTGAGTAGTCGAGAAAATTCCCGCCGGCCAGCAGGCAGTACAGGCCGATGCCGGCATAGATGGCGACTCCGGCGGCACAGAGCATCGAGGCCTGGCGCCGATTCATGCGCCGGGCCGCTGGTTCCTGGCCGTAGGCCAGAAAAATCAGGGCCAGGGCCGCGGTCAGGATGACCCCGCCCTGGAAGCCGCCGCCCGGGGAGTAGTGACCGTGGGCGATGACATACAGAGCGTAAATCTGAATGAAGGGAATCATCACCCGGCAGACGGTCTGGACGATCAGGTTGTCGTAGACGCGGGTCAACATGGCCTTTTCCTGGAATATCTTTTCCGGTGTTTGATATTATGTTTGATTTTTAATGATAGACCCGGGCCACCCAGGCTTCCATGTCGCCGGAGTTAAGGTCGCTGGCAAACTTGGGGGCCAGGGAATGGACATGAAAATCGTGGTCGCGGATATCCAGGGTCACGGTGCCCGGGGTCAGGGTGATGGAGTTGCCGAAGGTGGTCTTGGCAACGTCGCCGTGCAGCCGGTCGGCCCGGTAGATGATGATTCGGGGATCGATCTTGAGCTTCGGGCTTAAAACCAGGGCCGCCACCTGGAGGTTGGCGATAATGATCTGGTAGAGAAGCCAGAAGGTGTAGATAAAGAACTGTAAAAGGACCATCGGCCGTTTCTTGTCCGGGGAGTCGACAAAGAGCAGGTCGGTTGAGGTGTAGGCGATGCCGAGGCAGCAGAGAACCCCTAAGGCAATGTGAAAAACGTCATAATGCCCGGAAAGAAAAAGCCAGAACAGGAACAGCCAGAAAAAGGTGGCGATGTACCGGGAAAAGGGTGGTTTCGCTGAACTCATAAAAGGCCGCAAGTTTGCCGGTGTAACTATTCAGCCACATACGGGGTCGGGCGTGGCTTTCCTTCGCTAAGCGTTAAGATTTCTGTTTTTCCTTACGCTCGCTTCGCCCGCATTGCAAAACTCGCTACGCTCAGACAGTTGCAATGCTTATGGGCTCCCGCTCGCTGGGAAAAACGACGAAATCTTTCCGAAACCGCTCAGAAAAACCACCCCCGCCCCGCCCTCTCCTGAAAGAGGGGAGATAAAATTTAGCTGAATAGTTACTTGCCGGTTAGGGTTTTCGGGGTGCTTTCCTCCGGTCGTCCCAGTCGCCTGGCGGCAACTGGTAAACCATGTTTTATTGCTCGAAGTTATAGATAAAAATGATATTTGTCAAGAGTCAAAATTTTCCGGACGATGGCGGCGCGGCCCTCTTTTTCCGGAAGTTCATGATTCCGCGGCCCACGGCCTTGGGGCTGAAACCCAGGTAGAAGGCTACTTCACTCCAGCTCCGGCCCGCTTTTCTGACTTGTTCCATCAATTTTTTCGCCGGGAGGTCCCGGGTCCGGGCCAGGAAAAAAACCAGGGCCATCTCTTTTACGTTGAGTCCCTGTTTCCTGGCGGCGACCACTTTAGCCGCTGGAAGCCGGTAGAAATCAGCCAGCATTTTGTCCGCCACAAAAGCCCCGCACTGGGACGCGGAACGGGATTTGCGAAGCATCGCAATCAGCCGGTCCCGGTGGTCGTCGGCCAGGGCCGGGAAGGAGGAGACCACTTTCTTCCAGGACTTTTCCCGGGCCCGGGCCGCCAGCAGCTTTTCCAGTTCGAGGTTCTTGGTCCGCGCCAGGTAGAGGCCGGTCAGCAGGTCGTTTTCCTGGATGCCGCCCTTCATCTTATAGATTACCAGCTGTTTTTTGGAGATTTTGAAATAGGCCGCGGTGAGACTGTTGAAGCTGGTTGCCAGGATGTAGTCGTCGGCGGAGAACCGGGCCTTGGGGTCATATTCGCGCTGGCGGAAGCAGTGACAGGCCCCGGCATCAAAGGCCCGGGCCGGAGGAGAGAAAACGAGCAGCCCGGCCGCCAGCAGGGCCGGGAATACAATGCACATGAGATTGCTTTTTCGCTGCATGGTTCAAGACCCTCCCGGGGCGGAAACTAACTCTGGCCGCTGGTATTTGCCGTTTTCAGGGTGACGGCCGGCCGTTTTTCGGTTAAATAAAAACTGGGGAACATCTGCTTAACCTCAATACAACGGGAAGCGCGGCATTTCCTTGACTTGAATCAAGGCGTGTTTTTCCCCGGGAAGAGGGTGTCTTTATGCCGGATGTCGTTCTGGTGCAACCGCCGATCGAGGATTACTACCTGACCGCCAAACGGACCGTGCCCTACGGACTGCTTGGTCTTGCCGCCTGCCTGGAAAAGGCCGGTTTCAGCGTCCAGCTGGTCGACGGCCTGGCGAGCGGAAAAAAAAGGAGTATCCGCCGGCCGCCGGAAATGGCCGGCCTCGATGTCTATTACGGTCGTCCCGATATCTCCCCGTTCGCGCTTTTCCACGGCTACCGCCATTTTGGCTACAGCTACGCGCATCTGGCCCGGCAGGTCAGGCTCGCCAACCCCTTCCTGGTCGGTATCTCGGCTCTTTTCACTCCCTATGTCGAAACCGCCCTGGCCACCGCGGCGGCGGTCAGGCAGGAGCTCCCCACCGCCCAAATCGTGGTCGGCGGCCACCATGCCACGGTGGCCCCGGAGATGGTGATGGAACATCCCGCGGTTGATTTCGTCATTCGCGGCGAAGGCGAAAAAGCGCTGGTGGAACTGGCCCGCCTGGTCCACTCCGGGGCTGCCGTCGGGGACGAGGCCTGGGAGCGGGTGCCGGGACTGGTGCGCCGCCGGCCGGATGGCTCCCTGGCGGTGCCGGCTCCGGCCGTAGTCGCAAATCCTGCCGAACTCCCGGCCCCGGCCGGTCACCTGCTGGCCCGGAAATTCTATCGCCGCCGGGGCCGGGGGGCGATCGTGGTCATGGCCAGCCGGGGCTGCCCGATGAGCTGCAGCTATTGTGCCGTCAGCCGTTTCAGCTGGCAGCCCTACCGGCGCCGCCCGGTCACCAATGTTTTGCGGGAAATCGAGGGGGAACTGGAGCGTGACGAGATCGGCTTTATCGATTTTGAGGATGAAAACCTGAGTCTTGATCGGGCCTGGTTCAGGGAACTTCTGGTCGGTCTGGAAAGGTTGCGCCGGGGCCGGGAATTCGAGGTCCGGGCCATGAACGGGCTCTTTCCGCCGTCCCTTGACCGGGAGCTTGTCGGGCGGATGGCGGCGGCCGGTTTCAAAACTCTCAACCTGGCGGTCGGAACCTTCTCCCGTCGCCAGCTGGAAAGTTTTCGCCGTCCCGATGTCGGTCCGGCCCATCTGCGGGTTCTCGACTGGTGCCGGGAGTTGGGCCTGGGCGCGGTTTCCTACCTGATTGCCGGGGCCCCCGGCCAGACCGCCGCGGCCAGCTTTGACGATCTCTGCGAACTGGCCCGGCGCCCGACGATCGTCGGCCTGTCAATTTTTTACCCGGCTCCCGGCAGCCTGGATTACGAGCGCGTGCGAAAACTCGGGCTGCTGCCGGAAAAATTCTCCCTGATGCGTTCCAGCGCCCTGCCGGTCGCCCACTTGACCAGCCGCCTTGAAGCCGTGACCCTGCTGCGTTTGAGCCGGATGATCAACTTTTGTAAAAAACTGGAAGAAGAAGGGGAGTGCCTGCCGGCGGCAGAGTCTTTTCCGGGGCCGGAAAAGGGCTGGAATACCGGCCGGCGCCGGGAGCTGGGCCGCAAACTGCTGGGCTGGTTCCTGGATGACGGCCGGATTCGCGGCCTGACCCCGGCCGGTGAGATTTACGAACACCTGGTCGATGCCGTCCTGGCCGAAAAGTTTCGCCGGATCATTCACGATCTTTTCCCGGCCGCCCGGGATTGATTTCCGTCCGCTCCCGCGGCCAAACCGCGTTCCGGGCCGGTCAATCCCGGTCGTAACTATTCAGCCGACTACGGGCGCGGGCGTGGCTTTTCTTCGCTAAGCGTTAAGATTTCTGTTTTTCCTCGCGCTCGCTTCGCCCGCATTGCAAAACTCGCTTACGCTCAGACAGTTGCAATGCTTGTGGGCTCCCGCTCGCTGGGAAAAACGACGAAATCTTTCCGAAACCGCTCAGAAAAACCACCCCCGCCCCCTTCTGAAAGAGGGGAGATAAAATTTAGCTGAATAGTTACTCTCCCTCTTTGAAGGAGGGGGCGAAGAAAATCCGCACCCGCCCCGGTATTTGGCTGAGTAGTCAATCCCGATCCGGGGGCGGGAACTCTTCCAGTTGGTCAAAATCGAGGGTTGCGAAATGGTCGGCCAGGGTTTCGGCCCGGCGGATCTCGACGATGCTGCCGTCGGTCCGGAGCAGCAGCTCGGCGGCCCGCAGCTTGCCGTTGTAGTTGAAACCCATGGCGTGGCCGTGGGCCCCGGTGTCGTGGATGACCAGGTAGTCGCCGGGTTTGACCGGGGGCAGCCGGCGGTCGATGGCGAACTTGTCGTTGTTCTCACAGAGCGAGCCGGTGATGTCATAGGTTTCGGTGGCGGGCTCGTTCTCGCGTCCCAGCACGGTGATGTGGTGATAGGCGCCGTAGAGGGCCGGCCGCATCAGGTCGGCCATGGTGGCGTCCACCCCGACGTAGTTCTTGTAGGTTTTTTTCAAGTGCCGGACCCGGGTCACGAGCCAGCCGTAGGGCCCGGTCACCATGCGGCCGCATTCTAGGTAGAGTTTGAGTTTCGGGTGGCCGGAGGCGGTGATGATGCGTTCGTAGGCCTGCCTGATCCCGGCCCCGGTGGCCTTAAGGTCGACCGGCTCTTCCGTTGGCCGGTAGGGGATGCCGATGCCGCCGCCCAGGTTGACGAACTCGAAGGTGAGGTCAAGGGTTCGGGCGATCTCAACGACCAGCTCGAAGAGGATTTCGGCGGTTTCGACGAAGTAGTTGCGTTCAAGTTCGTTCGAGGCGACCATGGTGTGGATGCCGAACCGCTTCACACCCTTCTCCCGGCAGTAGCGGTAGCCCGCGAAAAGTTGCTCCCGGGTGAAGCCGTACTTGGCCTCCTCGGGCTTGCCGATTATCAGGTTGCCGGCCTTGGCCGGGCCCGGGTTGTAGCGGAAGCAGACCAGTTCGGGCAGGGGGCCGACCTCCCGTTCGTAAAAGGAAAGGTGGCTGATATCGTCGAAATTGATGATGGCCCCGAGTTCCCGGGCCTTTCTGAATTCCCCGGCCGGTGTGTCGTTCGAAGTGAACATGATCTCTTCCCCGGCCAGGCCGATCTTTTCGGCCAGGAGCAACTCGGGCAGCGACGAGCAGTCGGCCCCGACACCCAGGCTTTTCAAGCTTTTCATAATGAAGGGGTTGGGGGTTGCCTTGACCGCGAAAAACTCCCTGAAGTCAGCCCAGGAAAAGGCCTGCTGCAGTTTTCTGACGTTTGTGAGGATGGCGTTTTCGTCGTAGATGTGAAACGGGGTGGGCCAGGTTCGGGTAAGTTCCAGGACCTGTTCGGGACTTAAGGGAAATCTCTTTTCTGGCATTCGTCTCTACTCTTCGGGTTTGCTGGTTGGTTTAATCGGCGGACTGGCTTTCCTTGAGCCGCTCCCGCTGCCTCTGGTCCTTGCGCCGGCGGGCATTTTCACAGCGGCGCTGGTCCTCGCTGTTTTCCAGGATCAGGGGCGGGACCGGCCGGGGCCGGCCATTCTTGTCCAGGGCGACGAAGGTCAGATAGGCCGAGGCCGTGTGGTGGATATCGCCGGAGATCATGTTTTCGCTGATTACCCGGACCCCGATTTCCATTGAACTGCGGCCGGTCCGGTTGATCGAGGCGGTCATGGTTACGAGGTCGCCGATATGCACCGGATAGAGAAAATCAAGTCTTTCGATCGAAGCCGTTACGGCGTTGCTGCGGGCGTGGCGTAAAGCCACGACCCCGGCGGCGTTGTCGATCATTTTCATGATGACCCCGCCGTGGATGATGCCGGCCGGGTTGGCATCGTGGGGCTGGACGACATGGGAGAGAGTGACCATGCTCTCGCGAACGGTTTTTGCCTGCATGAGTGTGCTCCCTGAAGCCGGTTTTTTTTCGTTTTGTTCTGAAGTTCCCGGGCTCCTAGCCCAAGTGCCGGTTTTTGTCAATATTTTACCTTGTTCGCCGGGGCCCGGGCGGCTTGGCAAAAGAAGCTTTCCTGTGCTATGCAGACCGGAATGAAAGGGTTGCGGCCCGGTTGATTTTAAAGGATCTTTACGTGGGGAGTTGAATCATGTTGGAAACCATTGTTGTCGGCCACCGAAATCCCGATACCGATTCAGTTTGTTCCGCCTACGGCTATGCCCGGCTGAAAAACCGGCTCGACCCGGAGGCGGCCTGCCTTCCGGCCCGCTGCGGCACCCTCAATCCCCAGACCCGTTTTGTTTTCGACCATCTCGGGATCACGCCCCCGGCCTTTATCAAGGATGTCTATCCGAAAATTGCCGATATCATGACCAGCCAGGTCAACTGCATCGAGTATGGGGACCCGATCCTGGAGGTCATGGAAAAGATTGAGCAGTATAAAGTCCACCTGCTGCCGGTGATTTCCGCCCGGGGGCGCTATGCCGGCATCGTCAGTATTTTCGAACTGGCCGAGTTCTTCATGGCCGGCGGCGACGGCCGGCCGGTCTACCATTTCCGCCGCGACAATTTCGGCCGGGTGCTTGACGGTTTCTATTTCATCCGGGGCGAGCAGGCGGAATTTCCCGCCTCCCTGTTTGTCGGGGCGATGCCCTACGACCGCTTTCTGGACCGGGTTTCCCGGGTCCGGCACGAAAGCGCGGTGCTGATTGTCGGCAAGCGCCGGGATCATATCCGTTATGCCGTCGAGCACCAGTTTCCGGCCATTGTCCTGACCGGTTTCAAGGACCGCGACGACATCGATTTCAACTTTGACGGCTACCGGGGAACGGTTTTCGTCTCCCGCCTCGATACTGCCGAAACCATCCGCAAGCTGATCGTCTCGGTTCCGGCCGGGACCATCATGGTAACCGAGGTGCCGACGATCAGCCCGCAGGACTACCAGGAGGATGTCCGGGAACTGATGCTCAAAAGCGACTACCGGGGCCTGCCGGTGGTGGACGAGGAGGGAAGGCTGCTGGCCGTGGTTACCCGGACCGACCTGCTGAAGAAGGTGGCCCGGCGCCTGATTCTGGTCGATCACAACGAACTTTCCCAGGCCGTTGAA
>WFRT01000048.1 GCA_015486445.1 Pseudomonadota bacterium
ATTGGCAACTTCCGGGGAGCTCCGGGCCTGCTACGGCTATGACGCCACCCGGCAGACGGCCAGACCGCAGCTGGCGGCGCTGCCGGAGAGCGAGAGCCAGGTTCGGGCGGTGCTTGAGGCCGCGGCCGAGTTTGATCTCAAGATCTACCCCCGCGGGGCCGGGTCCGGGATGTCGGGCGGGGCGATTCCCACAGCCGACGGCATCGTCCTGTCATTGACCCGGATGAAAAAAATTATCGAAATCGACCAGGAGAACATGATCGCCACGGTCGAACCCGGGGTAGTCTGCGGCGAACTCCAGGAGGAGGTTGAAAAATACGGCCTCTTCTACCCTCCCGACCCCGCCAGCCTCGCCTTTTCGACGATCGGCGGCAACGTCGCCGAAAACGCCGGCGGGCCCCGGGCCGTCAAGTACGGGGTCACGGCCGACTATGTCATGGGGCTTGAGGCCTTCCTCGTCGACGGCGCCAGGATCCGCTCCGGCAACAAGTGCATCAAGTCGGTCTCGGGTTATGACCTGACCTCGCTGCTGGTCGGCTCGGAGGGGACTCTCGCGGTCATCACGAAGATCCTGTTGAAACTGCTGCCGGCTCCGGAAGCGGTCAAAGCCATGCTCCTGGTTTTTGACTCGATGACCCGGGCGGCCGAAGCCATCAACCTGATGTTCAGAAGCCAGGTGGTTCCGGCCACGATCGAATTTCTCGACCGCCATTCGATCAACGCGGTCCGCCCCGGCCTGCCCTTCGAACTGCCCGCGGCCGCCGACACCCTGCTGCTGGTCGAGGTCGACGGCAGCGTCGACGAAGTCGAGGTCCTGCAAAACAAGATCCGGCAACTTTTTCAAGACGAGGCCCTGCTCCTGCTGGAAGCCGCCGATGAAACCGAACGCGAACAGCTCTGGGTCGCCCGGCGCCGGCTCTCGCCGGCAATTGCCAACCTCGCCCCGCACAAGATCAACGAAGACATCGCCGTACCCCGGGCGGCCATCCCCACAGTCATCGCCCGGCTCGAACAACTTTCAGCCACGATCGATTTGCCGATCGTCTGCTTCGGCCATGCCGGAGACGGCAACATCCACGTCAACGTGATGCTCGACAAGAACGATCCCGGCCAGGCCGCCCGCGGCCGGCAGGCGGTCGATGAAATCTTTGACATCACCTTGAAACTCGGCGGCACCCTTTCCGGCGAGCATGGCATCGGCAACACCAAATCGGCCTGGTTTGACCGGGAATGGGACGCCTCCACGATCAACCTGATGAAAGAGATAAAGAGGGCTTTCGACCCCGACAACCGGCTCAACCCGGGAAAAATCTTCCCGGCACACGAGAGCTCCGTATGAGTGATTTTTCCTGGCGGGACGAACTGCAGAAATGCGTCAAGTGCGGCGCCTGCATGGCGGTTTGCCCGATCTACCGGCAGACCGGGCGCGAGGAGATGGTGGCCCGCGGCAAGCTCAACCTGATCGAGCGCATTGAAACCGGCGGCACAGAGGAACTGCCGGCCGGCTGGGTCGAGGCCATCGACCACTGCCTGCTCTGCTGCTCCTGCGAGGAAAACTGTTCCAAGAACGTCAGGATCACCGAAATTATCGCCCACGCCCGCCGGGAGATGACCGCAAAGCAAGGCCTGCACCCCGTCAAGAAGGGTGGTTTCGCGCTGCTCACCAGCCGCTTTCTGCCGTTGGGCCGGGTACTCAAGGCAGGCTCTTTCCTGCAGTGGCTCTGGGCTCGGCGCCTGCCCCGGCAGAGCGGCCTGGTCCGGCGCCTGCCGCTGCCCGGAATCGACAGCCGAACCGTGCTGCCACAACTCCCCCGCCGCAATCTGGACGATCGTCTGCAAAAACGCAAACGCACCGCCGGCCTGACGGAGATTCTCTATTTCCCGGGCTGCGCCACCCGCTATCTCTTTCCCGAGATGGGGCTTGACCTGATTTTCGTACTGGAAAAACTGGGGTTTGCCGGAATCGTCCCCGCCGAGCTGGCCTGCTGCGGCCTGGTAACCTGGGGGGCCGGCGACGAGGCCACGCGAAAGGAGTTGGCCGACCGCAACCTTGAGGTGTTCAGACGCCACCGCAAGCTGCGCACCATCGTCACCGGCTGCGCCTCCTGCGGCCACGCCCTGAAGGAGTACGAAGGGGTGCCGGAAGATCTGGAAATCCTCGATATCAGCGAATTTCTCTACCGCCACCGGGAAAAACTGGGAAACCTGGTCGGCGACCGCCGCCGGCCGGAAAAAATCACCTACCACGACCCCTGCCACCTGCGCAAAGGCCAGCAAGTCACCCGGGAGCCGCGCTGGCTGCTGGCCCTGATCGCCGGGGAAAATTTTATCGAGATGCGCCACCCGGAGCGCTGCTGCGGCGCCGGCGGCACCTTCGGCATCAGCCACAAGGAGCTGTCCCGCCGGATCCTGGCCGAAAAAAGCGCCGACATTGACGCCACCGGGGCCGAAATCGTAACCAGCGGCTGTCCCGGCTGCCTGCTGCAGCTGACCGAGGGGGCCGTGATCGGAAACAGCCCCTGGCAGGCCCGCCACCCGGTAAGCCTGCTGGCCGAGCTGCTACGAAGAAAAGCCGCGCCCGACCCCGTATGCGGCTGAACAGTTACAGAAAAACCAGCTGAACCGGCCGGCCACGGCAGACGCCGGCCCGGACGCAGGAGGAAAGTGCCATGAGCGAAAACGGCAAAACTCCTCTCGACATCGGCAGGATCGAGACCGAAATCCGCAAGCTCCAGGAGGAATTGGTCCGGGCTGAACGTTTGAGCCGGACCGGCGACCACTCGCAGTACCTGCGCTCGCAGGAAGAGAAAGACCACCTTAGCGAGATTGTCAAGATTTCACCCAACCCGGTGATGACCTTCCGACGTGACGGCAGCCTCACCTACTTGAACCCGGCCGCCTGCCGCCTGCTTGACATCGCTCCGGGCAGCGACCCGGAAAAACTCTCCTTCTTCCAGATCTTTCCTCCGGAAGCCCAGCATTTCGTCACCGACGAACTGCTGGAAACCACGCAGCTCAACGGCCAGTGGCAGGGCGAACTCGATGTCGTCACGCCCCAGGCCGAACTCATCTGCCACCTGGTCGTCATCGCCCACCAGTTCGGAGAAAAAAGCGGCAGCCAGCTTTTTTCCGCCACCCTGAGCGATAGGACCGCGATGCGCCGGGCCGAGCGGGCCATCAAAACCATCATCGCCAACACCTTCAGGATCTCCGGCCAGCGCTACTTCGTCAACCTGGTCCAGACCCTGCGAACCTGGCTCAACTGCGATGTCGCCTGGGTCGGGGAGTTTGTCGACGAGGCCCTGGAAATTCTCGCCATCGACCCCGTGCCCGAAGACGGCAAAGACCTGTTCGACAAGTACCGTCCCCGCGACTGCCCGCTCTCACGAACCGACGGCCAGCACATCTACCACTGTGCCGAAAAGATCCGCGATCTCTTTCCCTTCAACCCGGTCTTCCAGCGTTTTTCCGCCTCCGGCTTCGTCGGCATCCCACTGGAAAACACCGAGGGAGAAACCGTCGGCTATATCGGCGCGGTCAAGAAATCCCGCCTTGTCCTGCCGCCCCGGACCGAAGATCTGCTGACCATCCTGGGAGCCCAGACAGCCGGGGAAATCGAGCGTCAGAAATCGGAAAACGCGCTGCGCCGGGCCCGGGAGGAAGCCGATCGGATAAACCGCGAACTCGAAGAAGCGATCCAGCGGGCCAACCGGATGGCCCTCGAAGCGGAACGCGCGGCCGCCGCCAAGGGTGAATTCCTGGCCAACATGAGTCATGAAATCCGGACCCCGATGAACGCCATCATCGGTTTCGCCACCCTCCTGGTCGACACCGAACTCAACGCCGAACAGCGGGAATACCTGGACATAATCATCAAGAACGGGGAAAACCTGCTGGAAATCATCAACGACATCCTCGACTTTTCCAAGATTGAGGCCGGCCGCCTCGAACTTGAAAAAATCCCTTTCAACCTGCATGAACTGGCCAATGACCTGCTCAACACGATGTCGCTGAAAAGCGAGGAAAAAGGTCTCTATCTCCACTGCGACATCGATCCCCGGGTGCCGGAAACGGTTTGCGGAGACCCGGTCAGGCTGCGCCAGATTCTCATCAACCTGGTCAACAACGCGATCAAGTTCACCCGCCGGGGCGGCATCGACATACACATCGAACCGGCGGCCGCGGCGGGCTCGGACCGGGAGGGTGAAATCAGGCTCCGCTTCACCGTTCGCGACACCGGCATCGGCATCCCCGAAGACCGCCGCGACCGGCTTTTTCAGCTTTTCTCCCAGGTGGACTCCTCAACCACCCGCAAATTCGGCGGCACCGGCCTGGGGCTGGTAATCTCCAAGCACCTGGCCGAGGCCATGGGCGGCGAAATCGGGGTGGCAAGCGAACCCGGCCGGGGCTCGACCTTCTGGTTCACGGTGCGTCTTGAAAGCGCCCGCAGCAACAGCGACACACCCGCAACCGCAGCCCCGCGGCCAGAAACCGTTCCCGCAACCCCGCTCAAGATCCTGCTGGTCGATGACAACCCGGTCAACCTGAAACTTGCCGCCCGGCTCCTGGAACGCCTCGGCTACCCTTCCACAGCAAGCGCCGGCGACGGCCGCAAGGCCCTGGAAATTCTAGGGCGGGAAGCTTTCGATCTGGTCTTCATGGATATCCAGATGCCCGGCATGGACGGCTACGAAACCACCCGCCGCATCCGCTCCGGCGAGGCCGGAAGCTTGAATTCTCAAGTCGCGATCGTGGCGATGACGGCCCACGCATTAAAC
>WFRT01000049.1 GCA_015486445.1 Pseudomonadota bacterium
GGCAGGGCCCCTGCGGCGGCAAAAGTGCAGGCGATTCCGGTCCGCCGTTCAAAATCGGCGGTATACCATTCCAGGGCCTCGATCAGGCCGAGATCATCCAGGATCCGGGGCCGCAGACGCAGCGCAATGCTGCGCACCTCGTCGATGGTGTCGTCAATCAGCCGCACCATCATCCGGGCCCGGTCGGCGGCCTTTTCATCCAGGGCCTTGACCCTCTCGGCCAGCCAGACCGCCTCGAGCCGCAGGGCCGTCAGCACCTGCCCCAGTTCATCGTGCAGGCCCCTGGCGATCGCCGCCCGCTCCTGTTCCTGGGCCGCCATGATACCGCCTGACAGCCTCCTGATCTCGGCCGTGCGCTTACGCACCTGGCGTTCCAGGTCCCGGCTGTAGCGGCTGAGTTCATCGCGGGCCTTTTTGAGTTCCTCTTCGGCCTTTTTACGGGCACTGATATCGATCGAAACCGCCAGGGAACGCACGATTCGGCCCGCTTCATCGCGATCACCAATGGCCGAAAGCAGCACATCCATACAACTGCCATCACGGCGCACCAGTCGGTAGGGCACATCCTTGCAGCGGCCGGTCCGGAAAAATTCCGGGAACACCTGCTCCCGGGCCAGGCGCCGCGACTCGGGATCGAGAAAATCGAACAGGGGCCGGCCCACGACCTCGTCGCGCCGGTAGTCCAGAGCCTCGAGCCAATGGTCGCTGACACTGACCAGGTTGCCGTCGGGATTGATAGAGTGGAGCATGGCCGGGGTTTTGTGGTAGATCGACCGATAACGCTCCTCGCTCTGGCGCAGGGCCTCTTCGGCCTGGCGACGCTGTACGATCTCGATCGAAGCCTTGTGGTAGAGAAAGAAAACGGCCAGGCCGACCAACAGGCAGAGGGTTGCCATAGTCGGAATCGTGACCCGGACCAGGGGGTCGAAAACCACCTTGTAGATGGCCTTGAGACTGCGCAGGTAGACAACGCTCCAGCCGGGAAAACCGTCGATCTCGAGCCGGTTCAAAAAATACCGCCGGCCGCCCCGGTCGACCGCGTAGTGCTCTCCGTCGCGGCGCAGGCCGGCCCACTCCCAGGGACCCGGGCCGAACTGGCGGGAGCGCCTGAGGGCGGCCAGGACCGGGGCCGGACAGCGCCACAGGAGCTTGAAAAGCCAGCTTCTGCGGCTGGCGATAAAAACCAGGCCGTGGGGATCGGTAACCAGGATTACCTCGTCGCGGCTCTGGCCCAGCTTTTTTTCGATCTCCTCGAGCGAGGTCTTGATGACCACGACTCCGGACGGCGGTTCGTCCTCGTCCTCAACGTAAACCGGGTGACTGCAGTAAACCCCGCGCCGGCCCGAGGTTGTGCCAAGAGCCAGATAGGTGGCCGGGCGACCGGCCAGGGCCTGCTGAAAATAGGGCCGGAAAGCGAAATTCTTGCCGACGAAGCTGTCCGGGGCGTGGCGGTTGCTCGAGGCCACCGTGGTGCCGGAAGCATCGAGCAGGTAGCAAACGTCGGCTTTCAGTGTATGGTTGAAATGATCCAGCAGGGCTTCCACCCGGCTGAAGGTCCGGGGGCCGCTCTCCTTCAGAAAGGCGGAAACCTGGGGCAGACCGGCCAGGGTGCGGACCGGGCGGATATTTTCACGCAGGAAGGTGGACAGGTTCTTCTGGATGATTTCGACCCGGGTGACGGCATGGTGTTCAGCCTCTTTGAAAGCCGCTTCTTTCAGGGAGGTATAGTAAAAATAGCTGCCGGCGGAAACCGACAGGATGGCGAGCAGGGAGAGAACCAGGAAAATCAGGCGCAGTTTCATAATCTTGGCGGCGGGACTCCCATTGATTTTTTTCCCCGGATAAACTAGGATCAGGTTTTGGCAGTAGCATGGACCACGAAAGCTGTCAACCGAAACCCCCGGATGGGCCGCAGCGCTTTTTCCGGGGCCGGGAAAACGCGCCGGCGGAACGTAAAATAAGGTTTATCACCACGCCCGCCGAACACCGACAAACCACCCCAGAAAGTTTCTGACACTATGAATTCCACCCTTCCCGTGCCCCTGCTCGGCTTCGTCGGCTGGAGCGACAGCGGCAAAACCACCCTCGTCACCAGCCTGATTCGCAGTTTGAGCGGGGCGGGCCTGGAAATCGGCGCCGTCAAACACCACCACAAGAGCTTCGACATCGATCACAAAGGCAAGGACAGCTGGCGTTTCAGCGCCGCCGGGGCCCGAAAAACCGTGATTACCGGGCCGCAGCAAACCGCCCTGATCGAGCGCACCGACCAACAGATTCCCCTCGAAAAACTCGCCTCCTCCTATCTCGCAGGCCTCGACCTGGTCCTGGTCGAGGGCTTCAAGCTGGCGAAAATCCCCAAAATCGAGGTCCAGCGCCCGGGACTCGATCGGCCGCTGCTGACCCGGCACGAGAGCTTCGATCCCCACCTGATCGCCGTGGTCAGCGACTGTCTCAAGGAACTCGACGTGCCCTGCTTCAGCTCGGAAGACATCACCGGGCTGAGCGCTTTCATCCGCACCTATTTCAAGCTGGTCCCGGGCCCCCGGCCATGAACCCGAACCGGCCCGACACCCTGCCGTTGAGCGGCGCTATCCTGGCCGGCGGCCGGGCACGGCGTTTCGGGGGCCGTGACAAAACCGAGCTGCGCGTCGGACCGAACCGGCTCCGGGACCGCCTGCTGCATCTCCTGGGTGGTTTCTGCCGGGAGGTTATGATCAGCAGCAACAGTCTGAACGACTGTCCCGGAGCCCGGATCGTTCGAGATCGGAAACCGGGCCAGGGCCCGCTGGGAGCGATCGCCAGCTGCCTGGAAGCCGCCCGGCATCCCTGGCTCCTGGTCGTCGCCGGCGACATGCCTTTCATCAGCGCCCCGGCCCTCGTCCACCTCTGGCGAAAACGGCAGGGGGCCGACGTCGTCATTCCGCGCTCGCCTGACGGCCTCCAGCCCCTGGCCGCCCTCTACCACCGGCGCTGCCTGGCTGCCATCACCTGCCAGCTGGCCCGGGGAGACTACAAGATCAAAGATTTTTTCCCGGCCGTCCGGGTCCGAACCATCACCTGCACCAACCATCCCAAACTCTATCCGGAAAACAGTTTCCTCAATATCAACTCCCCCGACGACCTCAAAAAAGCCGACCTCCTTCGCGGCCTCACCCCGGATCCGGTCTCCAACCCCCGGCAGACGCCCCCGGAAACCAAATTAATAGTTTGAATTTTCAGGCATTAACTGCTATTAGAGCCGCCGCGTACAAAGACAAAAAAAATGGTAACTATTCAGCTAAATTCCCTCTCCCCTCTTTCAGGAGGGGGCGGGGGTGGTTTTTCGGAGCGGTTTCGGAAAGATTTCGTTGTTTTTCCC
>WFRT01000050.1 GCA_015486445.1 Pseudomonadota bacterium
ACTTTTCCACACCGTGCCGGGGCTCGAAGACGCCGTCGTCATGCGCCCGGCCTACGCCATCGAGTACGATTTCATCGAGCCCACCCAGCTCCGGCCGACACTCGAGTGCAAAAGCCTAAGCGGCCTTTTTCTCGCCGGCCAGATCAACGGCACCTCGGGCTACGAAGAGGCCGCGGCCCAGGGCCTGGTGGCCGGAATCAACGCGGCCTGCAAAATCAAACAGCTCGACCCTTTCATTCTCGACCGCTCCGAGGCCTACATCGCCGTGATGATCGACGATCTGGTCAGCCGCGGAACCCGCGAGCCTTACCGGATGTTCACCTCGCGGGCCGAATACCGGCTCCTGCTGCGCGAGGACAACGCCGACTTGCGCCTTACCGAAAGGGCCTTCGCCCTGGGCCTGGTGGGACGTGAACAGGCCGAAAAAGCGAAAACCAAGAAACGCCTCACCGAAAGCGGCCGGGAAAAGCTGAAAAAGATCCGCATCCGGCCACCGGCGACGGCCGCGCTCTGCCGGCGAATCGAGATCACCCCGCCAACCCGGGTGCTGTCGGCGGCCGAACTCCTGCGGCGGCCGGAATTCGGCTGGCGCGAGCTCGAGGAGTGCGCCCCCGAAGTTGCCGAGCTCGGCCGCGAACTCGGCCCGGAGGCCCGGCGCCAGGTCGAAATCCAGGAAAAATACGACGGCTACATCAAGCGCCAGCTGGCCGCCGTGGAAAAATTCCGCCACCTGGAAAAGATCCGCATCCCCGACGACTTCTCCTACACGGACCTCCCGGGCCTGACCAACGAAATGAGCCAGACCCTGGAAAAGATCCGGCCTTTGACCCTGGGGCAGGCTTCCCGGCTGCCCGGCGTCACCCCGGCCGCCATTTCAATCCTGATGATCTATTTGAAAAAACGAGGTGCGGCCGTATAAAAGAACAAAAGCACGGTCTCTCTCAAGAAACCGTGCTCCTGCCCTTTTTTACAGGGAGAAAGAGAAGTGAAGAAAGGCGGAGGGCGGGGTAATTCCCTCTACCGATTTTCCATGATGGCAAGCCACGACGCCCCGTTGCCGGCATCGTATTTATCGGGCCAGAGGCGCAGGCTCTGGTACTGCCTGTAGCCGGTTTCCCGGTCGTCGAAAAGATGCACCCAGCCGCCGCCGCCCGGCCCCAGGGCGATGGCGATTTCAGCCGCCGGATCGTCGTCGAGGTTGCCGACCGCGGGCCGGGTTTCGCCGTTTGCCTGGTTGTACTCCAGCCACTCGGGAACCGCGAGCCAGGCCTGGTTGACCAGCTCTCCCAGGTCGTCGAGCTTCTGGATTTCGAAAGCGCCGTTGGCCCCGGCCCCGAGACCGATAACGATTTCGCAGCGGCCGTCGCCGTCGAGATCGCCGGCCACCGGCCGGGTCTCGCCGTTGAGTTCGTTGTAGTCGCCCCAGCTCACCTCGCCCCAGGCCAGGTGGCTGCCGTCGGCGGCCAGCACTTCGAAGGCCCCGCCCGGCAGTTCGGCACTCTCCTTGACCGGGCCGAAACCGACGATTACGTCATTCTTGCCGTCACCGTCGTAATCCCCGACCGCCGGCCGGACTTCACCCTGGACCTGGTTGTACTCGCTCCAGGTCGAAACCATCCAGCTTTTATGGTGCAGACTGCCGTCGCTGAAGGAAAAAACCTCGATATGGCCCTCGCCGCCCCTTCCGGTGCCGATCAGGATTTCGTCACGACCGTCGCCGTCGAGATCGCCGCAGGCCGGCCAAGTCTCGCCGTTGCGCTCGTTGTAGCCCTGCCAGTTGACCTGGCCCCAGCAGAGATGGGTCAGGTCATCGTCAAAGACCTCGAAAGTCCCGTTCGGCACCGTGTCGTCGCCGGCGACCGAGCCCATGCCGACAATCAACTCGTCGCGGCCGTCACCGTCGATGTCTCCCCGGGCCACCCGGGCTTCCCCGTTGAGCCGGTTGTAGCGATCCCATTCAAGCCGGGCCCAGCGTTCATGGTAAAAATCCTCGGTCAGGGCCTTAATCCAGCCCCCGCTGACCGGCCAACTACCGAGACCGGCAGCAATCCAGCTCCGCTCTCCGGCGGGATTACCCGTCCCGTTCGCCGGGGCCGGAGGCTGGGCCCCGAACTCTTCATCGAGCACCACCGGCCCGTCGCCGGTGGCATTCCCGGACTGAGCCGCGGTCTTGACCGGGGTCACGTTTTCTGAGAGTCTCGCGACCTCGTTGGAATAGTCGCTGGTCTTGCCCTTGTCATCGTAGGCCTTGACCGAGAAATACCAGTTCTGCCTGTCATCCAGTCCCGGAACCGTGCACGAGGTCTCAAGACCCACGTCGATCGGTTCGAGATACTTGCCGCTGGCATTTCCGTAATAAACCAGGTAGCCGGCAACCCTGGCGTCGGGGCTCGGTTCCCACTCCAGGGTCACGTCCAGCACCCGGACGGTTTCGGCTTCCGACTGGTCGTCGCTCTCTTCCTCCGGGGGGGTCTGCCCGGCCGGATCGTTTTCAGGATGATACTTTGCCGACAGATCGCGGGAACCGATGGCTTCGACCGATTCGAGCCATCTCTTGAAGAGTGCTACGAACGGGGATTCGGCCCGGGCCGGGACCACGGACAGAAAAAGAAACAGAATCAGGACCAGGACCGCCGCCGAAAACACTCTGGCCCGACCTCCTGCCGCTTTCTCAAAATTACAGTTCTGTCGTTGCATCATCTGTGTCCGCCAGGTTTTTTATGATCGAATCCAGGGGCGGGATGAACCCCAGGATCGGCAAGTCAAGGTAGCGGGCCGCCTGGCGGCCCGATTTGAACGAGGGGTCCGTAAATTCCCGGAACCCGACGTAAAGCAGCAACAGGAGAAAGGGCAGAACCGTCACCAGAAATGCGGTTCCGGCCCGCTCCGACCGCCACCAGGCCCGATGGCTTATAACTTTCAGCCGGCTTTCCGAAATCTGCAGGTGGTCGGGGGTTTTGTAGCCCCGGCCCTGCCGGGCCGCGGCCGGCAGCCGATGGTAGCCGGCCCGCATGCGCTTGAGCAGCCGCGCCATGTAAAAATCCACCAGTTTCCGGCCCAGGACCAGGTCGGGCCCGTAATAGGAAATCGTCAGCTTTTTCTGGCCGTCATATTTCATCGACAGGGCTTCAAGGGCCTTGGCCAGCACCTGGTGATCGTGGAAGTTATAGTCCGCCAGACTCGGGTCGGTCTCCGCCAGGCGCCGCCACCCGGCCAGGGCCAGGGGTTCGGAAAAAAATTCCTGGGGGACCAGCGCCAGGCTGTGCAGGGTAACCATGTCAACCGGGCTGCTGGTCACCGCCACCGGGCTGGCCGCCGGCGCCTCGAACACCCGGGTCACGGTAAAACGGTCCGCCCTGCCTCCTGATATAAGCAAAAATACTGCCAGCGGCAGCAGGGCCAGGGGAAACCAGTGCAGATAGCGCCTGAGCGCCAGCATATAACGCCTTAAATTAAAAATCATGATTCCCTTCCGGATTTTCTGGACCCATGTACCCGGTCACACTCCTGAAACCTAACCCGCCATCGGATTACAATATTGATTGATTATCAGGCCCAGTATCCGGGCCCGGGAGACCTCGCAGGTGGTGCAGGCTTTTTTGACCAGGTGCCGCGGGGTCTTGTTGGCCAGGACAACGAAGGCCATGCCGTCGGCTTCGGTTGCCAGGGCCACCGGATCGACCATGAAACGATTGACGGCGGTCACCGCGGCGGTATCGACAATGGTCAGTGAATAATGACTTTTCAGTTCCTCGATAATCTGGATGACCTTCCTCGTGCGGTTCAGGTCGTCCGGACCCTCCGGGGCCGGCAGCAGGTCGAGTCCCGGGTAGCCGGTCTCCAGGATCTGGCCGGTCATGGAAGCCGGGGAATCATTTTGTCCAAGCTGGAAATTTCGGTCGAATTTGAACAGAATGTGCTGGGAGGGAGCATGCCAGTGGGCATCGATCAGCAGCACCCGGCCTTCGCGGTTGCGGGCCGCGCAGATGCCCAGTCCGGCGGACAGGATGCTCTTGCCTTCCTGCGGTACCGCACTGGAAATAACCACCACCGGGTTTTCCACGCCTTTAAGCGAAGCCTGGATATGGGTGTGAACCCGTCCGGTCTCGGCCAGGATGCCGGTGATCTTCGCCTTGTCGTCTAGAGCTATGGAAAATTGTGCCAACTTGGACTCCTTGGATACGTAAGGCCGGCCGTGAGAGGGAACCGGTGCCAAACCGATACCATCCCGGCAGGAGTCCCCGTTTGCAAAATGCGTGCGAGGTTAAAAAATATAACTCAAAAAGTTAAAAAAACGCCCGGGCACGCGCCCTGTTTCACCTCGGTCAATCCCCGGGAAAGACTTTGCGGCAGTACTCTTTAAGCTCCCCCCGGAGCCTGGCCGACAATTCCGGATGATCGAGAATTTCGATATCGGGAAGCCACTGTTTGACCAGTGACAGGACCTCGGTTTCGGCAAAATAGGTCATCTCGACGAGCAGACTTTCCCCGTCGTCGGCACCGATCTCAACCGCGGCCGGCGGGTTGCGTTCGAGGTAGATCCGGGCTTTGCCGACAACTTTCAGGCGCACGCTCCGGCAGCTTTCGCGCACCCAGGGGCTGAAAATGGCGCCATTAAAATTTTCCAGCTCGGCCATGACCCGCCGGTCCACCCGGTAGCTGCCGGGATGGATGACCGGGGTCGAGATGTTTTTCAGGTAGAAGCTTTTCAACCGGCTCGCACCCAAATCATAGGCCAGCAGGTACCAGTAGCCCCTGAGGTTGGCCAGGCGGTAGGGGTGGGCCGTGTAATGCTTGGCCTCACCCTCGAGGTTGCGGTAGTCGAAGCTTATCTGCTGGCGCAGGGCCACGGCCTGGTTGAGAAGCCGGAAAAGATCGCCGCAGCCGGAGATGTCCTCGAGGTTCAGGTGAAAAAGAAAACACGAGGTGCTGAAGCTGCGACCCTTGAGAAAGTTGTCGGCAATCCGGGTGTATTCGGAATTGACGTTGCGAATCATCGCCGCCATCAGGTCGGCGACCAGGATGGCATCGGGGTCGCCGGTGCCCCGCATCCGGTAATTGCCGATAAAATGGTAGCGGCCGTCGGCCTCGCGTCGTTCGATCGGCAGATGGCTCAGACGCTCGTTCAAATCCTTCTGGATAGTTCGCACCGAGACCCCGAATTCAGCCGCCAGGTCCTTAACGCTCAAGGCCTCGCCGACATTGAGCCGGCAGATGATCGTCGTCAGGCGGTAGAGGGCCTTGTCGTATTCGGGTTTACTCATCACTTCACCTTAGGTCAGCTCTTTCCCGCCCGGGCCGCCGGGCATAAAACCCGGCCGCCTGACCGTCAGCAGGAGGAAACCAGCTTCAAACGCGGCCTTAAACGGGAACCGCCCTGCCGCCGGGCCGGGTCCGCGTCAACCAGCCGGCGACGATAGGCGGCGATCTCCCGGGACAGGATCTGCATTGCCCAGCCGAGGACAAAAACATCATCGATCCAGGCGATACAGGGAATAAAATCGGGAATCACGTCAAGCGGGCAGACAACGTAGGCCAGGGCCCCGGCCAGCACCGCCCAGGCCCCGGCCGAAAGGGTGAAACCGGGATCGGAAAGCATCCGCAAAAGCAGGCTGAAATCCCGGTGCCAGACCTTGTCGCGATGTTCCCGGGCAAATTTTTCCGCTTCATTGGGGTCAAAATCATCCGCCAGCCGCCGCGCCTGCCGGATGGCCATGGCCTTCTCTTCCCTGGTCAAACTCATAGCTCACTCCTTGCCGTACAAAACAGGTTGCCTCCAGTCAACCAGCCTTTTCACCTGGAGGATAGCCCCGTTATAAACCCGGCAGGCGAACCCGTGAGTTCGCCGGAAAACAAGCCGGCAATATTTTTCCCGGCCCCGGCCCGGCATCTTCACCTGACGCCAACCAAACAAAGAAAAGCCCTGATTTCTCAGGGCTTTCAGGAAGATACTGGACAGTATCGGAATATCAAATGGTGCCGGAGGTCGGAATCGAACCGACACGGGGTCGCCCCCGCGGGATTTTGAGTCCCGTGCGTCTACCAGTTTCACCACTCCGGCACGGGGGGTCGGTTGTAACAAATAGACAACCGGCTGTCAAGCCGGTTGTCAGGCCCCGGCCGGGCGGCCGGCGTAGAGGGGGTAGGAGGCCAGTTCGCAGGGAATGCCGCCGTTGTCGAATTTCAGTTTCTTCTCCGGTTTCAGGCCGACTTCCCGCATCAGGGCGGGATTGCCGCTGAAGACAAAGGCCTCGTAGCCGGCGGCCTTCTGCTTGAAAAAATCGCCCAGCCGGCGGTAGGTTTTCTTCAGCTCCTCCTCGGCTCCCAGGCGACTGCCGTATTCGGGGTTGCACAGGATCACGCCGGGCGTTTCGGGCACCGGGGTTGAGGCGAAATCACAGAGAAGAAACTCGATCACCTCATCAACCCCGGCCCGGGCCGCGTTTTCCCGGGCCACGGCAATCATTTTCGGGTCGATGTCGGAGGCGATGATCCGGAGCCTGCGGTCGGGCCGCCGCCGGCGCCGGGCCGCGGCTTTCAGTTCACGCCAGCGCAGGCTGCGATAACCCTTGAGAAACTGGAAAGAGTACTCCTGGCGCAACAGCCCGGGAGGCGTATTGAGGGCCAGCAGGGCGGCCTCGATGGCCAGGGTGCCGCTGCCGCACATCGGATTGATGAAACTCCCCTTCCCGCTCCATCCCGAAGCCATGACCAGGGCCGCGGCCAGGGTTTCCCGCAGCGGGGCCTTGCCGGGGTCGAGGCGGTAGTCGCGCCGGGCCAGGGTCGGACCCGAAGTGTCGAGATAGATGCGGGCCTCGTCCTTTTTCCAGAACAGGTAAAAAACCAGGCGGTCACGGCGGGGGCCGGAATCGGGGCGGCGGCCGGTGAGCCGGCGCAAACGGTCGACAATGGCGTCCTTGACCCTGAGATTGGCGAAACGGTTGTCGCGAATGGTGGGATTGTCGACCACCGAGGTGACCGAAAAGTAGCCGTCTACCGGAACCAGTTCATCCCATGGCAGCGGCATCAGTTTCTCGTAGAGCTGGTCGGCATTCTCCGCCTTGAAAGCGCTCAGGCGCCAGAGAACGCGCTGGCCGCAGCGCAGGTGCAGGTTGAGTTTCAGGGCCTCGTCGAAATTTCCCCGGCTGGTGATCGAGGTGGCCTGTTCGGCAATCACCGGCAGGCCCAGCTCCCGGATCTCGCGGCTCAAAAAGGGGGCGATGCCGGGCGAGCAGGGAACCACAAGATGATGACGGCCCTCGAGCAGGGGCATGTCAGACCCGGATCTCGGTGCCGACGCCCTCGGAGGTGAAGATCTCGAGCAGCAGGCAGTGCGGCAGGCGGCCGTCGATGATGTGGGTCTTGGCGACCCCGGCCTCGAGGGCGTCGAGACAGCAGTTGAGCTTGGGCAGCATGCCGCCCCGGATAACATTCTCGCCGACCAGCTCCTCGACCTGACAGCGGCTGATGCTGCTCAAAAGATTGCCGTCGGCGTCGCAGACCCCGGGAACGTCGGTCAGCAGGACCAGTTTTTCGGCTTTCAGGGCGCCGGCCATGGCCCCGGCGACCAGGTCGGCGTTGATATTGTAGGTTTCCCCGTCGGCGTCAACCCCGACCGGGGCGATCACCGGGATGAAGCCGCCCTCGTCAAGGCGCCTGAGAATCGCCGGATTGACGGCCGCCACTCTTCCAACCTTGCCGACATCGATAATCTCGGGCGGCCGGTCGGCCTTCGGGGTGTCGTACATCAAAAGTTTTTCCGCCTCGAGCAGGCGGCCGTCCTTGCCGCTCAGGCCGACGGCGTTGCCGCCGTGCTGGTTGATCAGGTTGACGATATTCTTGTTGACCTTGCCGACCAGGACCATCTCGACCACGTCCATGGTATCCTGGTCGGTGACCCGCATGCCCTGGATGAAGGAGCTTTCAATCCCCATTCTCTCCAGGACCCGGGCGATCTGGGGGCCGCCGCCGTGAACGATGACCGGGTTGATGCCGATGAACTTGAGCAGGGTCACGTCCCGGGCGAAGGACTCCTGCAGGGCCTCGTCGACCATGGCGTGACCACCGTACTTGATGACCATGGTCTTGCCGTAAAACTTGCGGATGAAAGGCAGCGACTCGCTTAAAATCGCCGCCTTTTCCAGATATTGCTCCATTGTCCGTACCCGTTTCCCGAAAAAATTGGGTAACTATTCAGCCGAATACAGGGTCGGGCGCGGCTTTTCTTCGCTAAGCGTTAAGATTTCTGTTTTTTCCAGCGCTCGCTTCGCCCGCATTGCAAAACTCGCTTACGCTCAGACAGTTGCAATGCTTATGGGCTCTCGCTCACTGGGAAAAACAACGAAATCTTTCCGAAACCGCTCAGAAAAACCACCCCCGCCCCTCCT
>WFRT01000051.1 GCA_015486445.1 Pseudomonadota bacterium
CCCGGGTCTTCATTACGGGGGTTGTCGGTCGTGATCATGACATAGTCGGCCCGGGCCGCGGCCCGGGCCATTCGGGGCCGTTTGCTGCGGTCGCGGTCACCGCCGCAGCCGAAAAGCACGACAAGTTTCCGGTGGGGCAGTTCGCGCAGGGTGCGGATAACCTTGGCCAGGGCGTCATCGGTGTGGGCGTAGTCGACCAGGGCCAGGGCCCGGTTCGGGAAACTGACCGCCTGGAGCCGGCCCGGCACCCCCCGGGTATCACGCAGGGCCTTAGCAATTGTCGACCACCCAACTTTCAGCAGCCGGGCGGCCAGGACCGCGGCGGCCAGGTTTTCGGCGTTGTAAGCCCCGACCAGGGGCAGAAAAAACCTTTTCGCCGCATGCCGGCCGGTAAGTTGACAGACTTGGCCGGAGAGAGCGCTCCGAACGATCCTCAACTCCCAGTTGCCCACCCGGTGACGCCGGCTGAAAACCTGGGGCCGGCAGCGGTAAAACTGGCGCCGGAGACGCCGGCCGTAGGCATCGTCTCCATTGACAACCATCCGGCCGCCGGGAGCCAGGCAGTCGGCAAACAGGCGCCGCTTGGCCAGAAAATAGTTTTCCATGTCGTGGTGGTAGTCGAGATGGTCGCCGCTTAAATTGGTAAACACCGCGACCTTAAACCGGGTCCGCCCCAGGCGGTGCTGGGCCAGGGCATGGCTCGAAACTTCGAGCACCGCCCGGCGGCAGCCGTTGGCCACCATCCCGGCAAACAACTCCTGCAGAACGAAGGGATCGGGCGTGGTGCGCGCGGCCGGGATGAAGCCGACTCCGCAGTCGTAGCCGACGGTGCCGAGCAGGCCGACCCGGTCTCTGGACCCGGCCAGTATGTCACGCAGCAGGAAGGCGGTTGTGGTCTTGCCGTTGGTTCCGGTGATTCCGATAAGTTCGAGTTTCGCGGCGGGAAAACCGTACATCACCGCGGCCGCGATCCCGGCGGCGGCATAGGCGTCGTGCACCCTGATCCCGGTGACCCCGGCCGGGAGATCCAAGTCGCGTTCGCTGATTACCGCCCGGGCCCCGGCCGCCAGGGCCCGGTCCAGGTAACGATGACCGTCGTCGTCGGCCCCACAGATGGCGATAAAGATATAACCCGGCTTGATTTTCCGGGAATCGTTGGCGGCGCCGGCGATCGGAAAGTCGCTCTCCCCCCGGACCGCGTCCACCAACGCTCCCAGTTCTTCAAGATAGTCTTTCAGCCGAGGCAATTTCATCACTCCCTGTCTTTTGCCGGGCCGCCGCCAGGACCGCCATTGACCTTCGCCCGGCCCCCTGCCCCCGGTCTTTAAACCAAAAAAGGCGCCCTCGGGTTCCGGGGCGCCTTTTTCTGACCTGGGGCAAAAAAGCTGGTGCCGAGGGACGGAATCGAACCGCCGACACGGGGATTTTCAGTCCCCTGCTCTACCGACTGAGCTACCTCGGCCAACCAAGCGCGCGCTAAATATCCCGAAACCGCCTGCTTTGTCAAGATATTTTTGCCGCTTTCAGCCGGTTTCCAAACGCTCTTCGGGTCCCGTTTCAGTCCTTCCGTCTCGATCTGAGCCGGTAAATCCGCTTGCCCGAAGGCAGATGTCCGACCGCCACGCAATAGACCTCTCCGCCGCGCTCGAGATAGGCGCTCAACTCCTCGCCTTTCTCTTCGAAAAGTTCGAACAGGGGCTGCAGGTTGTCCCTGAACTCATCGGTAAAAGCGATGATCAGGGCCCGGGTTTCGGAAAAGTTGGCATCGTCGCCAACCAGGGCATGGGTCACTGCGAAGGTGATGGAGTCCTTGATGACCCCGTGGAACTCGTAGCCGTTCTGAAAATTGACCTCGAAGAAATTGTAGCCATGGGGCCTGATCTGGGGGGGGCAGAGCAGGGTGAAGGCCGGATTCTGTTCCTGGGCATGAGCCTTGAGCTGAGCCGGCGGAAAACGTCTTTCCAGACTCAGGGAAAGTTCCCGGTAAATGAACTCGGCGACATGGTGCTGGGCGTACGGCCGGCTCTGGTCGTCGTTGCAGTAGAGTTCCAGGGCTCCCTGCTCGTGATCGAAGTAGATGACCCCGCCGCGGGCTTCGGAAGCAATCCGGGAAAGCTGCATCCGGGCGTTGCCGAGAATGCCGTCGGCAACGTGCTCGATCAGGCTGGCAAGCCGGGGCAGGCCGGAAGCGTCCATCCGGTAACGGCGGACGTAGTCAACCGCGCCGCAGTGAGGACCATGGCAAAGAATCACGGCCGGGCGGCGGCTGGGACTGAAAACCACGTTGCCGGCGGAAGAAAAAACCCTGACGTTGCCGAGCTGGTCCAGCAGGTTGCGCAGGGCCCCGTTGCGCTGGTCGGCACAGAGATAGAGATCGAACAGCTTGTCCCGGCGGTCCAGCCCCATCGCCGCGATAAACCTCCGGGTCCGGCTGAAAGCCTCGTCCGGTTCGATATCCGCCAGATAAATCTCTTCCAGGGTTGCCCAGCTCAACTCGATATCCATCTTTCACCTCGGGAGCAAAAACCACCAGCAAAACCGTTCTTCCGCCCTCTCCCTGAAAGAGGGGAGATAGAATTTAGCTGAATAGTTACTAAACAAAGAACGAAAAAGTTGTAAAAAGATCCGGCCGGGCCGCGGCTGCCGGGGCCCGGCCGGAGAAGAATCGAATCAGAAAGGAATATCGTCCGGAGCGGAGTCGGGAATCGACGCGGAGCCGTAGGCGGGGGAACTCGGCGACGGGCCCCCGGCCGCCTTGCGGGTCTCAGAGCCGGCTCCCTGCCCCTGGCCCTGGTAACCGCCGCCCCCGTCGCGGCTGCCCAGCATCTGCATGGTCTGGGCCACGATCTCGGTGGTATAACGCTTGATTCCCTCCTGCTCCCAGGACCGGGTCTGGATACGGCCCTCGAGATAGATCAACTTGCCCTTGTGCAGCCACTTGGCACAGATTTCGGCCAGCTTGCCAAAGGCGATCACCCGGTGCCACTCGGTCCGTTCCTCGCGCTGGCCGTCTTTCACCCAAGTATCGGTGGTCGCCATCGTAAAGGTGGTAAAGGGTGCCCCGCTGCTGCCGTATTTCATTTCCGGGTCACCGCCCAGATGCCCCACCAGGATTACTTTGTTAACGCCTGCCATACTCGCCTCCTCGCCGCTAAACGGTTAAAAACAGTAATTGTTGCCAGAATCTTCTTCACCCACCCAGCCTTCCCGCACAAACCCGGAAAAAGAGATTAGGTATCGCTCTTTTCATACGACTTTTCGCAGGCTTAATCAAGCATGATTTTCCCCCGGCGGCAACCGTCACCCACCCGGTTCGGATTTTGCATTCCCGGTCTCCAGGCCATGCCTCTTACACCGAAAGCAAAAGTAGAACCTATGCCAACTGCCGGTTCCTCTTTCCGGCCGAAAAAAGCGGGTGGACAACAGTATTGTGTTTTTTGTCGCAATCTGGTAGAAATCAACCTCTTTTTCATCAAAACTAAACTCCGACCGGAACCATATCGGATCCGTCGGAACCATTCATCGCAGCAACAAGCCAAGGAGAAGAAAATGAGCCAAAGCAAAACTGTCGGCGTCGTAGGTTTCGGCGTCATGGGCGCCGCCATCGCCATCAACGCGGCCGGAGCCGGCTACCGGGTAATCTACAAGGAACTCAACGACGAACTGGTCAAAAGCATGTATGAACGCTGGGTCGAAAAACCTCTGGGCAAAAGGGTGGCCAAAGGCAAGATGACCCAGGAGCAGATGGATGAGATCTGCGGCCGCATCAGCGGCACCAGCGATTACGCCGGCCTGGCCGAGTGCGACCTGGTGATCGAGGCGGCAATCGAGAAGATGGATCTCAAAATCGAGGTCTTTGCCGAACTCTCGAAGGCCTGCCGGGCGGACGCCATCCTGGTCAGCAACACCTCGACCTTCCTGATTGAAAAGCTGATGGCCAAGGTCGACAACCAGGCCCGGACCGCCGGGCTCCACTACTTCTTCCCGGCCAATGTCAACCGCCTGGTCGAGGTCATCCGCCAGCGGGCCACAGCGGACGAGACCTACAACGCGCTGATGGATTTCGCCGCCAGAAACAAAAAGGTGGCAATCACCGTCAAGGATTTCCCGGGCTTTGCCATCAACCCGATCTTTATTGCCAGCTACATGGTCTTGGACAGTTTCTACGGCGACGACTACAATGTCGCCACCCTGGAAAGCATCTCGCAGGAAGCCCTGGGGCTCAAATTCGGCATCATGTGGGTCCAGAACGGCTCCGGTCTCGGGACCTGCTATCATGCCGGATGTTCGATGCAGGAGTACCTGAGAGATGCCGACACCGGCTACCCGGTGATGTGCGAGCAGCTCAAGAAGCAGTTTGAAAGTGGCCAGCCCTGGAACCTCGAAGACGGTCCCGTCAACCAGGATGCGGCCGCCCGGGCCAGGGTCAAAGACCGCCTTCTCGGAGCAATCTTTGCCATCGCCACCCACCTGATCGAACACGACGTGGTCAGCCCCGACGACCTCGAACTCGGCATCCGCACCGCGCTGGCCTGGCCCAAAGGCCCGCTGACCCTGATGAACGAGCTGGGCATGGAAGAAAGCGCCCGCCTGGTCAAGGTGGCGGTTGAGGCCGGGGATTTCAAACTGCCGAAAAAATTTGCCGCAGGCGACCTGAACCCCTGGCCGCTTAAAGGCTGATTCCGGCTCTATCCGACCCTGCGGCCGGTATCGCCGGCCAACCACAAAAAAGGCGGGGAACAACATTCCCCGCCTTTTTTGTGCGTCTTTAGCAAAGCGGCGTCGGACCGGAACGTTTCCGTTCCCGTTTCTTCTTCTTGCGCGCAACAATCTCCCGGGCCAGTTCCATGATCTCGCGAAAGGGATGGTGTACCTGGGTGGTGTTGATCGTAATGATGGTGTCGGTGATGGTGCCGTAGCGGGTCGGATCGCCGCTTTCACTCAAATGGTGCGAGATGATATCACGCAACTCGGTTTCGGTGCCCATCAGGATATGGCGTTCATCGGTCGCGGCAATGTCACTGATCCGGGGCCGCTTCCGGGTGCGGATAAAATGCTGGGCCCCGAGACTGGCGGCCCGCATGGCATGACCGCTGTCCCAGCCCAACCCTTTGAGACCAATAAAAATTCCGGCGAAGGTATCACCGGCCCCCAGGGTCGAGACCAGTTCATCGAGGTAATCGTCACCACAGATAATGCGACGATCGGCAAAACGGACCCGGAACTCGTCGCCCTCGGGCATCCGGGCCTTGCGCCAGAAAATTTCGGCCCGTTTCGGGGTCAGGCGCTCGGTATAGCGCACCCCCTTGCTGCCGTCGGTCAATAGCAGACGGCCGCCCCGGGTTTCCTCGCCCCGGCGGCCCCGGTTCATGATCCGGACCAGTTGGCTGCAGGTCTGGTCGACGCCCTTGCGCCGGACCACCCCGCTCAAAAGTTCGAGCTCGTCGGTGTTGAGAATCAGGTACTGCACAAAAGGAATCACGGCATCGTTTAAAAATTCTTCACGGCTGCCCAGAAAGCTTTCCCGGACCGATGAATAGTAACGGTTCGCCACCAGGGTGTCGATGCAGTTGAACAGGGTCCTGGTCGGGCAGAGAAAGGTGGTCACCTCGCTGGCATAGGCGGTCTGCAGAATGCGGCAGGCAAGACGCATCTCCTCGGGATTGGTCAGGGAGTTGATCACCAGGCGGGTGCGGACGAAGTTTTCGTCCTTGCGCAACCGGTATTCGAGATCGAAATAGCGCCGGGCCAGGTGCTCGACCGGGATGATCTCCTCGTTGGTGCGGTTGGAAAGTACGATGCGGTCAAATACCCGGTCGTTGTCGCGCAGGGAAAGCACGTAACTGATCCGCGGCAGCAGGTGCTCGACATGAACCTCGGAGAGGCTGCCGATGGCGACCTGGTGACTTTCGTAAAACTCCTTGACCAGCTTGAACTTGGGGTTTTTGACATCGAAAAAGAAAAGGTGCTCGAACTCGATATCGCGGCTCGCCTCCCGGCATTCGGCGGAATCGTAAAGCACCCGGATAGCCTCAATCAGGTTGCGGTTGTTGCCGCCCAGCTTCACCCGGCCGGGCCGGGCCAGCTCGACTACGGTGATATCATCCTCGCCGCTGATAATTTCGGGAAAAACCTGTTTAAGCTCTGCGACCACCTCGCTTTTAGATCCGGCACAGAGCCTGCAGTCCTCGTGTTCCCGGTGCTTGCCGCCGAAAACCATCGCGTAGTATGGTTTGTCGTTGACCTCGTGCAGTTCGCAGGCAGCCATCGGATTGATCCAGAGGGGCTCGTCGTGGTCTTCAATCCGGCAGCAGAAAACGGTGCCGGCCGGCAGCAGGATTTTATCCCCGATCTGGATCAGGTCGTTCCTGACCGCCTGCCTGATTTCATCCAGCGTCGGTTCGACCATGTAGTCGAAAACCGGGATCCCTCCGAGAAAGATAAAGCGGCTCCGATCTGCGGCTGTCATGCCAACTTCTCCTGTGAGCTTGAAAAACCTTGAAAGAAAATGAAAACTGCTTGATTTTTGCCCGCCGGCTGTGGTAGAGAGCGCACCCGGTCAGGCGGGTGGAAGAGAGTCCGGCGGCCGTAAACTTTCAGTAACGACTATCTTTACTATCTTTACAATATATAGAAAAATGGAGAAACATCATGGCCAGGGTTTGTGATATCTGCGGCAAGAAGCCGCTTGTCGGTAACAATGTCAGCCACGCCCACAACAAAACCAAGAAAATCTGGCGGCCCAACCTGCAGGAAGTACGGACCGTCATCAACGGGCAGAAACGCCGGGTCAAGGTCTGCACCCGCTGCATCCGTTCGGGCGCGATAACCAAGTAATTTTTTCTTTTCGTCGCCGGCCGCAGGTTTCGGGCCGGGACCACGCCACGATACCGGCCGCGCCTGCTCCAGGCCCGGCCGGTTTCTTTTGGCCGGCAAACCGCTTACCCCTTCTCCGGGCCGCGGCCGCCCTCCCCGGCCCGACGGCACGCCGCCTTCACCAGCCTAGCTTATCCTGGTCACCTGGTAAACCCCCTTGACCGCTCTCAGGGCCTGTTTGACCTTTTTGAGATGTTCCAGATCCTTGACTTCGATCTCGAAAAAGCAGACCGCTTTGCGGTCGATACTGGTATTGAGGGTGCCCTTGGTGATGTTGGCGTCCTGGGAACTGATGGCCGTCCCCAGGGCCACCAGCATGCCCTTGATATCCTCGCACATGACCCGGATCTTGACATGGTGCACCCCGGCCCGGTCGAGATTCCACTCAACATCGACATAGCGCTCCGAATTACCCTGCTGAACATGGCGGCAGCTGCGACGGTGGACGGTCAGCCCCCGCCCCCGGGTCACGAAGCCGACCACATCATCGCCCGGCAGGGGATTGCAGCATTTGGCAAAACGAACCAGGACATCGTCGATATTCTTGATCGAGATGCCGTCCCGGGCGGGCTTTTTCTCGACTTTTTCCTCGCTCTTTTTCCCCTTTTTCCTGCCCCCCTTCTTGAGTTCGGGAAAGATCCGGTTCAGCACCTGACGGGGAGAAAGCTTGCCCCGGCCGAGGGCGGAGAGCAGGGCGTCAACGCTTTTTAAAGAAAAGGCCTCGGCCGCCTCCTGGAGCCGGCCCTCTTTCAAGGCCCGGTTGAAAGAGAGCTTGTTGCGGACAAAGGCTTTTTCAAACATCTCGCGGCCAAGTTCAATACTGCGCCGCTCTTCCTCCCTCTTGACCCACTGGCGAATCTTGGTCCGGGCCTTGCTGGTTTTGACGAAAGTCAGCCAGTCCTTGTTGGGATGCTGGCGTTTGGAGGTCAGGATCTCGACCATTTCCCCGTTTTTAAGCTGATAGCGCAACGGCACCAGGCGGCCGTCAACCCGGGCCCCGGTGCAGTGATCGCCGATGCTGGTGTGGATGGCATAGGCAAGATCCACCGGGGTCGACCCGTTGGGCAGTTCCTTGACCTCCCCGGCCGGGGTGAAGACATAAACCGCCTCGGAAAAGAGATCGATCTTGACGGTGTCGAGAAACTCTCCGGGGCTGCTGACCTCCTGCTGCCATTCGATCATCTGCCGCAGCCAGTCCATCTGCTTGCGGTCATGGTCGTCAAGCTGGTAGCCCTCCTTGTAGTGCCAGTGGGCCGCGATCCCCATTTCCGCCACCTGGTGCATCTCATGGGTCCGGATCTGGAACTCGATGTGGCGCCCCTCGGGGCCGATTACCGTGGTATGCAGCGACTGGTACATATTGGCCTTGGGCATGCTGATGAAATCCTTGAAACGACTTGGCACCGGGTGCCAGAGGGCGTGAATCATGCCTAAGACATTGTAGCATTCCGCCTTGGAATCGACCAGGATGCGAAAGGCGATGATATCGTAGATCTGCTCGAAGGCGATATTACGACGGACCATCTTGCGATAGATGCTGTAGATGTGTTTGAGACGGCCGCTGACCTGGCCCTCGATTCCGTAATGATCGAGGTTGCGGTGGATAATCTTAATTATTCGTTCAATGAATTCACGGCTTTCGAGTTCCTTGCGAGCGACCTTCTCCTCGAGTTCCTTGAAGATAGCCGGCTCGAGGTAGCGCAGCGAGTTGTCCTCGAGCTCCTGTTTCATCCACGAAATTCCCAGCCGGTTGGCCAGGGGAGCATAGATATCCAGGGTTTCCCGGGCAATCGCCGTCTGCCGGTCGGGACGCTGGAAATCGAGGGTGCGCATGTTGTGTACCCGGTCGGCAAGCTTGATGATCAGCACCCGGATATCCTTGACCATCGCCAGGATCATCTTGCGGAAGTTTTCCGCCTGATGTTCGCGGGAGCTTTTGAACTTGATTTTACTGATCTTGGTCAAGCCCTCGACCAGGGAGGTGATCTCGTCCCCGAAACGCAGGCTCAGATCCTCGATCGAGGTCATCGGGTCGTCTTCAAGGGTGTCGTGGAGGAGGCCGGCGGCGATACTGGCAACATCCATCTTCATTTCCGCGAGGATGTTGGCAACTTCGATGGGATGAACCATGTAGGGCTCGCCGGAGAGCCGAACCTGGTTGCGATGGGCGTAGGCGGAATAGGCGTAGGCCTTGCGAATGATATCAAAGTCGGCCGCCGGATAGTAGTCGGCAACCTTGTCTATAATATCATTCGCCCTAATCATACAGTCGACTTATTCGGTTCCCGGAAAGGAGGATGATGCGCACTCGCGGGCGGCGGAGAAACCCGCCTGCCGCAGGCGTTCCAGAAGAGCTTTCGGGGACACCCCGGTCTGCGAGGCATCGACCAGGAGAAGCCGGTGTCTAACCGGCAAACGCTCGCGCATGACCCGGGGGTCGTAGCCGGCCTGGCGGTACTTGCGCAACCAGGCCGCGACATTGACCTTGAGGTAAAACGAGCTGACAATCAAAAAATAACCTTCGGGCCGCTTTTCGAGAAACGGCTGGTCACCCATCCGGCGGGAGACGGAACGCAACGCCAGGGCCTTGCGCCCTTCCTGGAAAGGCCCGAGGTAAACCCGGTACATCGGGGTTGAATCCACCCGATCAACGACCCTCGGAACCAGTCCCATCCGTTCCAGGCGGGTTGCGGCCTGGGCCAGTTTCTCGGCAATTACGAAATCACCGACCTGAATCAACGGCAGGTCCCGGCCACCGCCGGAGGCTTTTTCTTCCGCTGCGGCAACCGTCCCGGCAACCACCTGCGACCCCCTGTGCTCCTCTTCACCCCGGCCGGCGGGCGGGCGCTCCCCTGACCCCGCCAGGCCGTCGGTTTCCAGGACCGGGGATGAGTTTTCGGCGGCCTCAAAACCGGGCCGGCGGCCACCCGCATCTATCCTTCCGGCAACCGCCGGCGGCGGCTCAATTTCCGAAAGCCCCGAATCCGCCGGGGCTTCGGCCGGGTCTTGGGCATCATCCGGCCGCCGGGCTTCATCTTCCGGGGCCGGCGTCAGCAATGGCGCTTTTGCCTCGGGTGCCCGGCCCGGCGAAACCTCACCCCCAACCCTTGACAGGCCTGGTGCCGGGTGCGAAGCCGGAGCCGGCAGCGGGCCTGACGAAACCTCCGGCGGTGCCAGCAGTTGCGGGCCGCTGCTGATCGACAACCCGGTCAGGACAATGCGCCGCGGGGAATCCAGGTAACCATAAAAAAGCACCAGGCCGAAAACGGCCGCCACGACCTCGAACAGCAACAGGCGCTTGAGCCGACGATTCCAGTCCGGCCCCGGGCGATTTGTCTCTTCTTCAACTTTCACCATCAGTACAGCCCGGGGCCGCGCCCTCCTAGCTCTCTTCCCGTTCCCGCTTGGCCGCCTCGACGATCTTGGCCGTCAGATGGCTGGGAACCTCTTCGTAATGCGAGAACTCCATCGTGAACATGCCCCGCCCCCCGGTCATCGAACGCAGGTCGGGAGCATACTTGAGCACCTCGGCCATCGGCACGGAAGCCTTGATCAGCTGGTTGCCGCCGGCCATCGGCTCGACCCCGTTGACCTTGCCGCGACGGCTGTTGAGGTCACCGATGATATCCCCCATGTAGTCGTTGGGCACGGTGATCTCCATCGCCATAATGGGTTCGAGCAGAACCGGCCGGGCATCAACCACGCCTTTCTTGAAAGCCAGCGAACCGGCAATCTTGAAGGCCATTTCCGAGGAGTCGACGGTATGGTAGGAACCGTCGTAGAGAGTAACCTTGACATCCACCACCGGGTAGCCGGCCAGGACCCCGGCCGCCATCGCCTCCAGGACCCCCTTCTCGACGGCGGGCACATACTGCCGCGGCACGACGCCACCGACAATGTTGTTGACGAACTCGAAGCCACCGCCCTTGGGCAGGGGTTCGATCTTGAGCCAGACATCGCCAAACTGGCCCCGGCCGCCGGACTGTTTCTTGTGCCGGCCCTGAACCGAAACCGTACCCCGGATGGTCTCCTTGTAGGGCACCTTGGGAGCATCGAGTTCGACATCGACGCCGAACTTGCGCTTGATCCTGTCGACCGTAACCTCGATGTGAACCTGCCCCATGCCCGAAACCACGAGTTCCTTGGTCTGTTCGTTGCGATCGATATGAATGGTCGGATCCTCGGCCATCAGCCGCTGCAGAGCGCTGCCCAGCTTCTCTTCATCGCCCTTGCTTTTGGGCCGCAGGGAAAAGGAGATAACCGGGGCCGGGAGGCTTAAGCCCTTGAGAAGAATCGGCTCCTTTTCACTGCACAGGGTATCCCAGGTCGTGGTCTCCTTGAGCTTGGCCACGGCAATGATATCACCAGGCACGCATTTTTCAATCGGCACCTGCTTGTTGCCCTCCAGCTTTAAGAGCTGACCGATGCGTTCCTTGCGGTCCTTGGTGCTGTTGAGACAGGTCGAGTCCGAGGTCAGGGTGCCGCTGTAGACCCGAAAGACCGAAAGCTGGCCGGTGAACGGATCCGAGATGGTTTTGAAAACCAGGGCCGCGAACGGGGCCTCGGGGTCGGGAACCAGCTCTTTACCTTCGTTGTCGGCCAGAACCTCGGCCAGCTGGGCCGGGCGTTCGAGCGGCGACGGCAGGCAGTCACAGATCAGGTCCATCAGGGGCTGGATGCCGATATTCTTCATCGCCGAACCACAGACCACCGGCACGAACTTTCCGGTCAGGGTGCCTTCGTGGGCGGCCTGGGTAATCTCCTCCACCGAGATGTCCTCACCACCCAGGTACTTCTCCATGAGATCGTCATCGGCCTCGACCACCCGCTCGATCATCGCCTCGCGGGCCTCCTCGGCCGCCTCCTTGAGGTGGTCGGGAATCTCTTCGACCGTGAACTTGCCACTCTGGTCGTTGCTGTAGCGCAGGGCTTTCATGCCCACAAGATCAACCACGCCGACAAAATCGTCCTCCTTGCCGATCGGCATCTGGAGAACCAGGGGATGGCATTTGAAGGAGCTTTCGATCTCGCTTACGGCGCGTTCGAAATCGGCCCGTTCACGATCCAGTTTACTGATGAAGATGACCCTGGGAATATCAAATTCGTCGGCGTACTTCCAGACCGCCTCGGTCTGGACCTTGACCCCGGAGATGGCACTGACGATAACCACGGCGCCGCCGGCAACCCGCATGCAGCTCTTGGTGTCGACGATAAAGTTGGCGTAGCCCGGGGTGTCTATAACATTGACGTGTCGGCCCTTCCAGTCGAAATGGTGAATGGCGCTGGTCAGGGTAATCCTGCGTTTTATCTCTTCGGGCTCGGAATCGAGCACCGAGGTTCCGCTGTCAACGCTGCCCAGTCGGGAGGTACTGCCTCCGTTGAACAGCATGGCTTCGGCTAAAGATGTTTTCCCGGCGCCGCCATGAGCGATAATGGCAACATTCCTCAAGTTTTCACTGGTATATGGCTTCATTCTTTCTTTTCCTCGCCTGCAAGGGGTTGCGGTTGACAGATCAAAACTCATGCCCGGGAAAGACTTCCCGATCACAATATACGATAAAACGGCAGATTAAATCCCTACTGTAAATCAGTTGCCGTTGTCAAGCCTTTAGATGGAAATGCGGGGATTGGCGAAAGAATAAAAAACCGGCCTGCCAGGACCGGTTCAAAAGGGCGGAACAAAACGGGCCGGCAGGCGGCAGACCCGGTTCAATCGTCGTAATAGCCGACAAACTTCTTCTCGATCCACATGCCGGCCAGGACCATGACCCCGCCGAGACCGATCAGGATCGTGGCCGCCGTATACATGTCGTGAATCAGCCAGAGGGCGATGCCGCAGACCGCCAGCAGAAACCCCAGAACCTCGAGAATCGGAATAAAAATCTTGTTCATGGCAAACATCCTCCGGGATATCGTTATCCGGTTTGAGGCAGCACCATGTTGAGGTACTGAGAAAGAAAGGAAAGGTAATTGAAAATCAACAGCAACCCGACAATGATCAGGAAGATCCCGCTGACAATACTGATGATCCTGAGGTAACGGTTGAAACGGGCGAAATAGGTCAGAAAGGTGTTGAAGGCGAGCGCCGAAAGCAAAAACGGCAGGCCCAGCCCCAGGGAGTAGGCAACCAGCAGCATGACCCCGTTCATGACGTTGCCGGAGGTGCTGGCATAAAGCAGGATGCTGGCCAGGATGGGGCCGATACAAGGGGTCCAGCCGGCTGCGAAGGCGATCCCCACCAGGACCGAGCCCAAATACCCCAGGGGCTTGTCCTTGACCTCGAAACGCTTCTCTTTTTCCAGGAAGCCGAGCTTGACCACGCCGGTGATGTGAATCCCCAAAAGCACGACCAGCCCGCCCCCGATGCGCCGGATCAGGACCTGGTTTTCATGGAAGAAATTGCCGATGAAGGTGGCCGAAGCGCCGAGGGCCACGAAGACCAGGGTAAATCCGAGGATGAAAAAGAGGGAGTGAAACAGGGTTCGGCGGCGCACCGCCCGGCTCTGGGTCCCGGTCAGTTCATCGAACGAAATCCCGGTGATGTAGGTCAGGTAAGAGGGGATCAGCGGCAAAACACAGGGAGATATGAAAGAAAATATCCCGGCCGTGAAGGCGATCAGGAGTGAGACCTGGGAAGAGCTGGAAGGTTCCATGGATGAGATTCCGATCAGTTGTCCAGTTGGGGTTTTTTACACTGTTCCAGAACCTCGGCCAGTAGCCCGGCCTCGATATTTTCTTCCAGGTAGGGATCGCCCAACCCCCGCAGCAGGACCATCGGCAGATGGCCGGCGGCGGCTTTCTTGTCACGCCGCATCTCCTCGATAATGCGTTCAACCTCTATCTCGGCCGGCAGAACCATCGGCAGGTTGTAGGAGTGCAGCAGCTTCAGGGCCCGCTGGCGGGCGTTCTCCGACAAAAGTTCCATGGCCACCGACAGGGTGAGACAGCAGACGAGCCCGATGGCCACCGCCTCGCCGTGGGCCAGGTCCCTGAAATCGCCAAGTTTTTCCAGGGCGTGGCCGACCGTGTGACCAAGATTGAGCGAGGCCCGGACCCCTAAGAGATCTAGTTCGTCGCGTTCCACGTAGTCCGCCTTGATGCGGCTGCAGGAGTGGATCATAATGGCCAGGCTCTGGACCTTGCGCTCCCGAATCTCGTTGCGATTCATCTCGAGAAAGGAGATGAAATCATCCCCGGCCAGCAGGCCGTACTTGACCACCTCGCCGAAACCGCAGAACAGCTCTTTTTCGGGCAGCGTGGCAATGAAGTCGACATCGGAGATCACGACCCGGGGCTGATAGGTGGTGCCGACCAGGTTTTTGCCGAACGCCAGGTTGATACCGTTCTTGCCGCCGATGGCGGCGTCCACCTGGGCCAGGATCGTGGTCGGCAGCTGCAAAAGATCGATGCCCCGCATATAGGTGGCGGCGGCAAACCCGGCCAAATCGCCAATCACCCCGCCGCCCAGGGCGCAGATAAAACCATTGCGCTGCAGCCCGGCCTGGAAAAGTTCCCGGTAAAGCCACTGCACGGTTTCATAGTTCTTGTGCTCTTCGCCGTCCGGCAAGACCACCGGATGGGTTTCGTAGCCGGCCTCCAGGAACCATTCGCGAACCCGGTCGAGATAGAGCGGAGCAATCGTCTGGTTGGTAACGATCACCCCTTTCCGGCCGCGCAGCCGGGGCAGAAGCAGGCTGTCGCCTTCACCACCATTGGCCGTCGACCGGGTCAGGCCCGAACCGATGCAGACCGAGTAGCTCCGGGAATCCAGTGAAACAGTGACTTTATGAATACTCATTGGTTCTCTTGGCCCTATCGCACAAAATCAGATTTCACCACAAACCCGCCGGCAGATCTCCAGGTAGGCTTCCTCGACCCCGCCCAGCTCCCGCCGGAAACGGTCCTTGTCAAGTTTTTCCAGGGTCTGGCGGTCCCAGAGCCGGCAGGTATCGGGACAGATTTCGTCGGCCAGCAGGATGCGGCCTCCGCAGTCACCGAATTCGAGCTTGAAATCGACCAGCAGAACATCACGTTCGAACATGTAGTTTTTCAGCACCTCGTTGACCTTGAGAGCGGTCTCCCGGACCTCGTCGATCTGTTCCGCCGTGGCCAGGTTGAAGGCCAGGACATGGTCACGGTTGATCATCGGGTCGTTGAGATCATCGTCCTTGTAGTAATATTCGACAATGGTCATGGGCAGTTCGGGGCCCTCTTCGCGACCCATGCGCTTGGCCAGGCTGCCGGCTATCCGGTTGCGGACCACGACTTCGACCGGAAAGATCTCGACCCGGCGGGCCAGCATCTCACGCTCGGAAAGCTGTTCGATAAAATGGCTTTCAATGCCGTTCTCGGCCAGCAGTTTGAAAAGTCTGGCCGAAACCTTGTTGTTGATCACGCCCTTGTCGAGAATCGTACCCTTCTTGGCCCCGTTGAAGGCCGTGGCATCGTCCTTGAAATAGAGAATGGTTTTGCCGGGATCGTCGGTGGCGTAGATGATCTTGGCCTTGCCTTCATAAAGTTTCTCGCGACGTTCCATGTTTTCTCCCCTTGCCGCGACCCTTCGCAGGCGGCCGCGGAAAAACTGGTTAACCGGTTTCGCCAAAAACCCGGTCAAAGATTTCCGGTATCCGGCGCAGGTGGTGTTCCAGGCTGAAAATATCTTCGATCTCGGCCGGCGGGATCCGGGCTGTAACCTCGCTGTCGGCCAGCAGGTATTCCTTGAAGGATCCGCCTTCCTCGTAGGCCCGCATGGCGTTGCGCTGGACCCAGCGGTAGGCGTCCTCGCGGGCCACCCCGGCCCGGGCCAGGGCCAGCAGCACCCCCTGGGAGTAGATCGTCCCCCCGGTAAGTTCGAGGTTCTGCCGCATCTTTTCCGGGTAAATCACCAGTTTTTCCATCATTCCGGCGAACCGATGCAGCATGAAATCGAGCAGAATGGTGGCATCCGGGCCGATCACCCGCTCGACCGAGGAGTGGCTGATGTCGCGCTCGTGCCAGAGGGCGACATTTTCCATCGCCGCCAGAGCCTGTGAACGCACCAGCCGGGCCAGGCCGCAGAGGTTCTCCGAAAGCACCGGATTGCGCTTGTGCGGCATCGCCGAGGAACCTTTCTGCCCGGCGTGAAAGAACTCTTCCATCTCCCCGACCTCGGTACGCTGGAGATGACGGATCTCGGTGGCAAACTTCTCAATCGAGGCCGCAACCAGGGCCAGGGTCGTAAAGAAAAACGCGTGCCGGTCACGCTGGACGATCTGGCTCGAGGCCGGAGCCGGGCTGAGCCCGAGACGCCGGCAGACCGCCGCTTCAAGCGCCGGGTCGATGTTGGCAAAGGTGCCGACCGCGCCCGAGATCTTGCCGACCTTGATATCCTCCATGGCGGCTTCCAGGCGTTTTTTCTGGCGCCCCATCTCGTCGTACCAGATCGCGAATTTGAGCCCCACGGTAACCGGCTCGGCGTGAATCCCGTGCGAGCGACCGATCATCGGGCAGTCGCGAAACTCGAAGGCTCGCCGGCGGATGGCGGCCCGCACCCGGTCGACCCCGACAAGCAGGAGTTCCCCGGCTTCTTTAAGCTGCAGGGCGAGGGCGGTGTCGAGCACATCGGACGAAGTCATTCCGAAATGGATATAACGCGCGGCCGGCCCGACGAACTCCGAAACCGAGGTCAAAAAGGCAATGACATCGTGGCGGACCTCGGCCTCTATCTCCTTGATCCGCGCAACGTCAAAAGCGGCCTTTTCCCGGATCTCGCGCCACTCTTGAGGCGGAATTTCTCCCCGCTCGGCATAGACTTCGCAGACCGCCAGCTCAACCTTGAGCCAGCAGGTAAATTTATTCTCCTCGCTCCAGACCCGGCTCATTTCGGGCCGCGAGTAGCGTTCAATCATAATCTGTGATCTCTCCTTGAAACTCGAAAAACGCCGGTCCCGAAAGCTGACAAACTCGTAAAAAGTCAAAATATTCGATGGCTAAGTAAAAAGCTTCATATGCACCCCAAGGGCACTTCCGTTGGGCGCAAGGCGCCCGAAACCTGAGGAATGAGGCGTACATACAGTACGCCGCAGTGACGAAGGTTGCACCCCAAGGGC
>WFRT01000052.1 GCA_015486445.1 Pseudomonadota bacterium
CCTTATTATCAGAAAGTCCGCCGCCCGGTCTCCATTTCGGGCCGCTTGTCCCGCAGCCAGAAATCGGTGGCACCGTGGAAGTGGCACTTGCCGCAGGTAATCGGCCGGGGCGGCCCCTGGGCGTTGCCGTGGCAGTCCCGACAGCGGTTCAGGGCTCCACCGTAGGGGGCGTCCAGCACCCCCGGACCGCCGTGGTGCACCAGCTGCCACTGGTTGGTGCCGGCGGCATCGGAGAGGTGGCAGCGCAGGCAGAGATAGCCGAGCTGGTTGTCGGAGCCGTAGCCGGAATCCGGGGGCACCACCACCGGGGTGGTGATGGCGCCGGCCAGTTCGCCGCCGTTGACCCGGGTCCTAATCAGGGTGACGTTGCTCGATCCGTGCGGTTCGTGGCAGTCGAGACAGGAAAGCAGGTAATCATAGTTGACATTGTAGGGGGGAGCGGCGGTCGGCGACGGCGAACTGTCGGTGCGGTCGCGGGCGCCGTGCTTGGCGCCGGAGGCGCTCCACCAGTCGATCCGCTGCAGGTTGCGGTTGTAGAGGCTGCTGTAGACCTGGTTGACGGAGTTGTGGCAGCTGGTGCAGAAACTCACGTAGTCGGGAGTCGCGGCGCGGCCGGCGGCGGCGGATCCGGAAGAGGCCGGCTCGCGGGTCGTGCCGGTGCAGTAGGGGGGCTCGTAGGCGCTGCCGAAGGTTGCCCCCATGCTGGTGGTGACCAGGTTCTCGTGGTCGGTGGGCCGGGAAACGGCGGAATAGGCCGGGTCCCGGGGATACTCCCGGTTGCGCCGGGCCCGGTGGGGATTGTGGCAGGAGACGCAGGGGTTCGAGGCGCTTTTGAAATAGGAAAAGCGTCCGGCCGCAAAGCTTCTGACATCTTCGAGGTTGTGGTAGGAGCGCAGGTTGAAAGCCGCGAGGATTCCCGCAACCTGGCTGACGGTCGAGCCGCCGAAGGTCCGGCAGTACTGGTAGTTGGTAATCCCGCCGACCTGGAGCGACCCGGAAACGGCGTGGCAGAAGAAGCAGAAGTCGTCGGCCTGGTTATAGGGCGCGGCCACCCGGCGGCTGAAGTTGTCGGCAAACAGGGCGAACGGCGAGGCCGCGCCGGATGCCGGGGCCGGCTCGACCCCGGCGATGCTGGCGTGCTGTTCATGGCAGTGGGCGCAGTTGCCCTGGACATAGCCGGCAGCATCGGTGGCGCTGCGCCGGACCCCGGCGGCGGCATTGCCGTGGGCCGAATCGGCGTAGGGCCCGGCCAGGGCCGGAGCCCCCCGGCAGGCCAGCAGCAGGAACAACAGAAACAACCATCCGGCCAGCAACTTGCTTCTCATCGACAAACACCTTCCCCCCAACCCCTTATGGTCAACAATTTCCCGGCCAAAAATTCCTGTTTTTCAATTCCGGCTTTCCGAATTGCGGCCGGAGCTTCTCCCCTGCCGGCAGACATGCAGGAAACGTTCCGGCCCGGCCGCCGGGCCGCCTGGGCCTAGGAGATGAAGTGCAGCAGCAGGACCTGGACCAGGCCGATCAGGCCGCCGACCAGGGCGCCGAAGAGGTTGATATAGAAGAAATGCTCCCGCATGATGCTCAAAAGCAGCTCCTCGACCTTGATTACCGGCAGCTGGTTGATGCGCTCCTCGACCACCTGTTTGACCGCGAAGTTCTCGCTCAGGCGGGGCAACTCGGCGGCCAGGCGGGCCCTGAGTTCCCGGTAGCAGAAAGCGATCAGGGGATCGACGTGGGAGGCCGGCAGGTAGCGCGAAAGCCGGCCCAGGGGACGGTTTTTCAGCCAGAAATCGAGTTTTGCGGCAATAATCACCGTCAGCCGCCGCTTGCTGCGGCGCCGCCGTAGCCGGGAGATAAGGGTCTCGGTCAGCCGGCCGGCCGCGCCGGCGCCGGTGCGGGAAAAGCCGAGTTCCTCCAGGAGCGCGCCGAGGCTCTGGTGACGGCGGGCTGCGAACAGCTCCTCGGCGAAACCGAAAAGCTTCTCGGCCAACTCCGGGGCCTCCAGCCCGGCGGTCAGCCGACGACGCAGAAAGACCCAGCCACGGCTGACCCGGGCAAAGGAGACGCGGCCGGTGATCGCCGCGGGCGACAGCGCCAGCAGGGCCGCGAAGCGCTCGGCCAGCAGGTTGAAGACCTTCTCCTGCCACTCCGGCTGGCGCAGGGATTCGGCGAAATCGGCCGCCATTTCGTCGACCAGGCGGTCGATCCGGCCCTGGACATCTTCGTCCGACAAGGCCCAGCTGGTCACCAGCCGGCGCCAGAACCCCATCTTTTCGATATAGAGGTTGATCATCGTATAAAGCTTCTGCTTGAGCTGGCGGCGGATCGCGGGGTCGTAGAGCAGACGGCTGAAACGCACCATCAACCCGGGCAGTTCACGATGCAGTTCGGCCAGCACCGCGTTCTGAAAATCGGCCGGCAGAAGCTCGCCCAGGGGTTTTTCCGAGGTCATCAGGCGCTGGGCCAAATGGTCGATCTCGACCTCGAGCCGCCGCCGCAGGCGCGGCGAGTTAAGCCCGCGCCGCAGCAGTTCCAGTCCCCGGCGGCGCAGTTCGGGGCCGCCGTCTGAGGGCAGCAGGTCGTCGAGTTCCCTAGACCACAGCCAGTTGACGAAATCGTTGACCGGCACCGCCAGAATGGGTTTCAAATCGGGGCTTTCGAGAACCCGGTCGACAACCTGGTAGACCGGCCGCCAGCCCCGGCCCCACCACTTCTCCCAGGCCGGCCGCAGGGTCGCCGGCACGAGGCTGAGCGGGGGGCCGAAATCCTTTTCGATCAGGGCGTAGAAACGGGCCGCAACCCAGCGGTAGAGGGCGTCGTCAAGGGCCGGGCTCTCGAGCCGGCCGACGATCACCTCGCGGGTCAGCAGGTGCTCGCCGACCATCTCGGCAATCTGATACGCCAGTTCCCGGCGCCGAGCCGGGATGATCCCCGGGGTCAGGGGCAGGGGGAGGCCGAAAAGATACTTCTTCTCCAGGGGCCGGAAAAGCATGCGGATGGCCAGGTAGTTGGTGAAATAGCCGATCACCGCCCCGGCCAGCGGGGGCACCACCCAGGACCAGTCGATGGTTTCCTTAAGGAGCCTCAACAGTTCCATAAATAACCTTGTCAGAGGGATAAAATTACGTTATATAATTTTTAGCCCGCTCTTGCCGGATACCCGGTACGGGCCTTTCCCAACTTAGCCCAAAAACACCGCGACCGTCAACCAGGACCACCATTTCTTCACTTTTTACCAGGGAATTCCAGAGCATGCTGCAGGGAAAAGAGATCCTCCTGGGGGTTACCGGGGGCATCGCCGCCTACAAATCGGTTCTCCTTCTGCGGGAGCTGACCAAGGAAGGGGCCAACGTCAATGTCATCATGACCAAGAGCGCCACCAACTTCGTCGGCCCCCTGACCTTCCAGACCCTCTCCGGCAACCCGGTGACGACCGAGATTTTCACCCTCTTCGCCTCCTCCGAGATCGGCCACGTGGCCCTCGCCAGCCGGGCCGATCTGCTGGTCATCGCCCCGGCCACGGCCAACATCATCGGCAAGATCGCCAACGGCATCGCCGACGACTTCCTCTCGACGATGGTCATGGCGACCACGGTGCCGGTGCTTTTCGCCCCGGCCATGAACACCAACATGTGGGCCTCCCCGGTGGTCCAGCGCAACATCTCGAGCCTCAAGACCATGGGCTACAACTTCATGGAACCGGCCGAGGGCGAACTGGCCTGCGGGGTCACCGGGCGTGGCAAACTGGCCGATATCGATGCCATCATGGACGAGGTCAAGGCCCTGTTGAGCCCTGACGACCTCAAAGGGGAAAAAATCCTGATCAGCGCCGGACCGACCGAGGAGGCGATCGACCCGGCCCGCTGCCTGACCAACCGCTCGTCGGGCAAGATGGGCTACAACCTGGCTGCCGTCGCCCGCCGGCGCGGGGCCGAGGTGACCCTGGTCTCGGGCCCGACGGCCGAACTCGAGGCCTGGGGCATCAAGGTGGTCAAAGTCAAGACCGCGGTCGAAATGGCCAACGCCATCGACGCCAACCTGGACGGCGTGACCACCGTCATCATGGCCGCCGCGGTGGCCGATTTCCGGCCCGCCCGGCAGGCGGCCGAAAAGATCAAGCGCGAAGCCGGCGACTACTGCCTCGAACTCGAACCCAATCCCGACATCCTGGCCGGCCTCGGCCGGCGCCCCGACAAGCCCTTCCTCGTCGGTTTCGCGGCCGAGACCTCGAAGCTGCTGGAGCACGCCGGCGAGAAAATCCAGCGCAAGAATCTCGACATGATCGTCGCCAACGACGTCACCGCCCCGGGGGCCGGTTTCAGCGTCGACACCAATATCATCAAGATCATCGACCGCGACGGGCAGACCACCGACTTTCCCCTGATGAGCAAGGAGAAAGTCGCCGGGGCGATCCTCGACCATATTCTGGCACTGAAACAGAAACGCCGCCGCCAGGGGCAGTGAAAAACCGGCACGGCGGCCGCAAAAGGACAACGGACGGGCGATGAAACTGGAAGATGAGATCGCGGAGTTGAAAGAACACCTGGAGATCCAGAAAAAACTGAAAAATCCCGGCCTGCTCCGGGCGCCGGAAACCGAAACCGGGCCGCTTCCGGAAGCGCCGGGCAAAGCTTCAGCCGCCGGCCTGGAAAGTATCCGGAGCGCCCTTGGCGACTGCACCCGCTGCAAGCTCTCTTCAACCCGCAACCGGCTGGTTTTCGGGGCCGGGAGCCCGGACGCCGAACTGATGTTCGTCGGCGAGGGGCCGGGAGCCGACGAGGACCGCCAGGGCATCCCCTTCGTCGGCCGGGCCGGGCAGCTGCTGACCAGGATCATCGCCGCCATGGGCAAAACCCGGAACGAGGTTTACATCGCCAACATCATCAAGTGCCGGCCGCCCGGCAACCGCAACCCGGAAAACGACGAAATCACGGCCTGCTTTCCTTTCCTGGAGCAACAGATCGAGGTCATCCGGCCAAGGGTTGTCTGCGCCCTGGGCAAGTTCGCGGCCCAGACCATGCTCGGCAGCGACACCCCGATCAGCCGCCTGCGGGGCCGGGCCCACCCGTTCGGCGACGACTGCTGGCTGGTGCCGACCTTCCACCCCGCCTACCTGCTGCGCAACCCGGCCAAGAAGAGAGAGACCTGGGACGACATACAGTTGATCATGAAACTCCTTAACTGGGAAAAACCGGCAACAAACAATTGACATCGAAGATATATTGTATTACCTCTTAAATATTATTTGCATATTTTAATTAGCTCGCAATAAGACTGGCGAATTTTCCGGGTGGGATCCATAAACCGGTTCATAAAGGAAAAGCCTCGCCACGAAAAACCAGGGGAGAGAGGTGTGGCTATGAAAAGAGTGCTGTCGGGAATAGTGTTGTCAATCATCCTGCTGGCCCTGTGCACAGCCCCAATCGGGGCCCGGGCCGCAGTGACCATCGATCGTGACGCCCAGGGGATCTGGTATGTCAAGGGGCCCGACGACGCCCCGCTGCAGGAGGTTTTCACCGCGGTCGGCTACGCCGTCGCCTGCGACCGGCTCTGGCAGGCCGAAACCTTCCGCCGGGCGGCGATGGGCACCCTGGCCGAAATCCTCGGGCCGGACCAGCTCAAGACCGACGTCCTGGTGCGGATTACCGGCTACTCCAGGGCCGAACTCGAGGCCGCCTACGCAGCCCTCGACGACCAGAGCAAGGCGGTCATCGCCGGCTACTGCATGGGCTTCAACAAGCGCCTGGCCGAAATCGCCGCCAACCCCAGAGAGCTGCTGCCGATCGAATTCGCCAAGCTCGGCATCTTTCCCGAGCCCTGGCGGCCGATCCACGTACTCGCCTGGCAGAGCCTGATGCTGCGCAAGTTCGACTGCGAGGCCACCAGCCACGGCCAGCTCGACAACGCCGTTCTCTACCAGCAGTTGCTGAACAAGTTCGGCCAGGAAGGCCCGGCCATGTTCCAGGACCTGCGCTGGCTCAACGATCCCATGGCCCTGACCTACATCGATGGGCCCGCGCCACAGACTTCCAGAGCCGCGGTTGCCCCGGCCCTGGAATCCGCCCCGGCCCCGGCCTGGAACCTGAAAAAAGCGGCAGCCGACGTCAACCAACTCTATAATGATTTTTTCAGCGGCCTGAAAAAAGCCGGTGCCAACGTCAAGATGGGCAGCTACGCCTGGGCCATCAGCGGCAAAAAGACCGCCGACGGCAACCCGATGCTCTATTCCGGCCCGCAGATGGGCTTTTCGGTACCGGTGGTCATCGGCGAAGGCTCGATCGAGGCCGGCGGCCTCAAGGTCTCCGGCATGCAGATCGCCGGCATCCCCGGCATCGTCATCGGCCGCACCCCGCATCACGCCTGGTCGATGCAGGTGGGCCACGCCCACACGGTTGACTTCTACATCGAAAAGCCCGAGGACGTGACCTTCGAACGCTTCGAAACCATCAAGGTCAAGGGCGCCCCCGACGTCAAGATTCCGGTCTTCAAGAGCAAGCACGGCCCCATCATCAACCCGTTGCCCTACAACCCGGCCAACTACGACCCGGCCAACCCGCTGATCGCCTGGAAATATTCCAACAAGATCATCGAGCACGGCACCGTCCGGGCCTACCTCGACCTGGCCCGGGCCCAAAGCCCCGAGGAGTTCGGCGAGGCCCTGACCCGGGTCGGGCTGTCCCAGCATTTCTGCTATGCCGATATCGACGGCAACATCGCCTACTGGATGAGCGGCCGCGAACCGGTCCGGCCCCGGAGTGAATACCGTTTCCCGCAGGGAACCATTCCCGGCCTGCCGATAGCCGAGTGGGACGCCGCCAACTACCTGCCCCTGCCCCATGTCCTGAACCCGGAAAAAGGCTGGGTCGGCGGCTGGAACAACAAGTGCGATCACGAGCGCCCCAACTCCTTCAACTTCATCAACTCGGTTTTCTTCTTCGGCCCCTTCCACCGGGCCCAGACCGTGGCCGACTACCTCTCGACCCACGACCAGCTGACCTTCGAAGAGGTCCGCGACCTGGCCGTCAACGTCGCCGCCACCGACTCCGTCGCCCACGGCGGCAATCCCTGGGCCTTCGTCAAGGACTTCTTCAGCGCCGTCGTCATGGCTTCCGGCAATCCCGACGCCATCGCCCTGCTGAGCACCACCGAAGGGTTTGACGGCCATTTCTGCGACGACTGGGTCCACGGTCCCGAGCGCAGCTTCGCCTGGAACTTCACCGACGCCTGGATCAAGGAGGTCCTGCGCCTGACCTTCGCCGACGAACTCGATTTCGGCGAAAACGGCTCCTACCTCGACCAGGATCAGGGACTTCTGTTCAATGTTCTGCTCCACGCCATGGCCGGCGACCGCAGCGGGGTCAGAAACCTTTACAACTGGTTCCAGAACCGGGCTAATCCGAATATGCCCCAAACCCTGCCGGCGATCATCATCACGGCCGAGTTCATGGCTCTGTCACACACCCCGTGGTTCCCGCCCCGGGGCGAGATCGAGTTCCACCATCCCGGTTTCGAGGGCACCGCCTACGACCCGATCCACACGACTCCCTACGGCAACCGCTCAACCTACGCCCAGTGCGTCGAGTACGGCCCCGCCGGTCCGGTGCGGATCGAAAGTATGTTCCCGCTGGGTGAATCGGGCACCATCACCCTGCACCCGACGATTACCCTGCCGACCGACCCGACGATGCCGATGCCGGTCTTCGACCCCAACTTCCTGTCGATGACCCCTTACTACGACAACTTCAGCCCGCGGCCCTTCCCGCTCTTTGGCGAGTAGAACAGCGGCCGCCCGAGACCAGACTCAAGGACAAAGCCCCCGCCGGTCCCCCGACCCGGGGGCTTTGTCTTGTCCAAAAGATTCAACCGCCCATACCGGCGGCCAACCCTTCGCCAGACAGGTTTTTCCATGCTGCTTCCGGTCGGAGACACCCCCAACCCCGAAAACTATTTTCCCTGGGGCAACTGGCTGCTGATCACAGCCAACGTCGCGGTCTACCTCCTGGTCACCCTGCCCCTGAGCCAGAAAGCGGTCAACCCCTACGACCCGGCCCTCTACGAATATCTCAAGATAATGGCTCCGCACCTGCCCCGGGGCCTCTCGGTATCCCAGATCCTGCAGCATATCAGCGCCTACGAACTCTACGTTTTCAAGCACGGGTTCAAGGCCGGGGCGCCGCAGATTGGCGACCTTTTCTATTCGATGTTCCTGCACGGGGGCTTTTTTCACCTGTTCGGCAACATGCTTTTTCTCTGGATCTACGGCGACAATGTCGAACACCGCCTGGGCCATGTCCCCTACCTCGTCGTCTACCTTGCCTGCGGGGTCTGCGCGACGCTCTTCTTCGCCGTTTTCACCCGGACGGCAATGACCCCGCTGGTCGGCGCCTCGGGGGCCATCTCCGGGGTCCTGGGACTCTACTACCTGTTCTTTCCG
>WFRT01000053.1 GCA_015486445.1 Pseudomonadota bacterium
CTTCAGCGCCCTGGGCCGCTACATACCGTTGAAGCGCCGGAACCCCGGCCTGGTGATCGCGGTCGGCGGCTGCGTCGCCCAGCAGTGGGGAGCAAAACTCCTGGAGAAAAGCCCGGGGCTGGACATCGTGTTCGGCACCCACCAGTTCGACCGGCTGCCGGAACTGGTGGAAAAGGTGAAAAAAAGCCGCCGGCCGCAAAGCGCCACCGAATTTGTCGCCGCTCCCGGCGGGCTCGAGGTCCAGGCCCGGCCCGGCCCCGACGGGATCAGCGCCATGGTCACGATCATGCAGGGGTGCGACAACTTCTGCAGTTACTGCATCGTTCCCTATGTCCGGGGCCGGGAGTACAGCCGGCCGGCATCGGCGATCATTACCGAGGTCGAAGGCCTGGCCGCGGCCGGGGTGCGGGAGATCATGCTCCTGGGCCAGAACGTCAATTCCTACGGTCTCAAGAACCCGGGCGAGATCGGTTTCCCGGAGCTTTTGCGCAGGGTGGCCGGGGTGCCGGGAATCCGGCGGCTGCGTTTTACCACCTCGCATCCCAAGGACCTTTCCGACGAGTTGATTACGGCCTTCGGCGAACTCGACAATCTCTGCCCGGCCCTGCACCTGCCGCTCCAGGCCGGCAGCAATGCGGTTCTGCAACGCATGGGCCGGGGGTATTCGAACGCCACTTACCTGAAAAAGGTTGAAAAGCTGCGCCGGGTGGTCCCGGAGATCGCCCTGACCACCGACATTATCGTCGGCTTTCCGGGCGAAACCGAAAGCGATTTCGCCCGGACCCTGAGGATGCTGGCCGCGGTCCGCTATGACCAGATATTTTCCTTCAAGTACTCGGTGCGGCCCGGCACCCGGGCCGCGAAGTTCGATGACATGGTCAGCGAAGAAGAGAAGCGGGAGCGTCTTTCCCGCTGCCACCAGCTTCAGGACGAGATTACCAGGGAGATCCTGACTGCCCAGGTCGGCCGGACCACCGAGATCATGGTGACCGGCCCGAGCAAGCGGGGCGGCGGCGAGTGGAGCGGCCGGACCCCGGAGAACCGGATTGTCAATTACCCGGCTCCGGACCGCAAGCCGCGCCCGGGAGACCTGGTCAAGGTCCGCATCGTCGCGGCCCTGAAACACTCCCTCAGGGGTGAACTGGTGGAAGAGACAGGTTGAAATGACAAAAATTGAACGCCTGCGGGAGAGCCGGTTTGCTCTTACCCACCTGCTGCCCTGGCTGCTGTACTGCCTGCTGATCTTCTGGTTTTCGGCCCAGAGCGACCCGGCCCGCCTGAGCCCGGTGAAGGTTCCCGACAAGATCGCCCACCTGGTGCTCTATGCCGGTTTCGGCTTTCTCTTCATGCGCCTGCTCCTGGGACTGGAAGAGGGAGAAAAGGTCGATATCGTCAAGCTGCTTTTCTGGAGCTTGAGCGCGGCCCTGCTCTACGGTTTGAGCGACGAGTTTCACCAGCTCTTTGTTCCGGGCCGGGAGTTTTCCTGGATGGACCTGCTGGCCGACGGGGCCGGGGGGTATCTCGGGGCCCGGGTGCTGATCATTGTCCGGGGAGGCCGCCGGGAGGAAAAGATTAAAAGGAATGAATCATGATGGCGTCGTAAAAACTCTTCATCTACTGCGTTCCCCTTCAACCTTCGTCACTGCGGCGTACTGTATGTACGCCTCATTCCTCAGGTTTCGGGCGCCATGCATATGAAGCTTTTTACTTAGCCATCGAATATTTTGACTTTTTACGAGTTTGTCAATCATGATTGATCTGCACACCCACACGATATTCAGCGACGGGGTCCTGGTGCCGGCCGAACTGGCCCGGCGGGCCCGGGTCAAGGGCTACAAGGCGATTGCCTTCACCGACCATGTCGACATGTCCAATCTCGAAACGGTCCTGGAACGGCTGGTGCCGGCCTGTGCCGAGATGGCGGCCGGGCTGGGAATCACCCTGCTGCCCGGGGTCGAACTGACCCATTTGCCCCCGGACCTGATTGCTCCGGCCGTGGCCCGGGCCCGGAAGCGGGGGGCTAAAATTGTTGTCGTCCACGGTGAGACCCTGGTCGAGCCGGTGGCCCGGGGCACCAACCGGGCGGCGCTCGAGGCCGGGGCCGACATTCTCGCCCACCCCGGCCTGATTTCTGACGAAGAGGCCCGGCTGGCTGCCGCCAGGGGGGTTTTTCTCGAACTTACCACCCGGCCCGGCCACGCCCTGGCCAACGGCCATGTCGCGGCCGTCGCCCGCGCCGCCGGGGCCCGGTTGCTGCTCAACAACGACGCCCACGCCCCGGCCGACCTGGTAAGCCCGGAGATGGCCGCCAAAATAGCTTACGGGGCCGGGCTCGATCTGGACGGCTGGCGGCAGCTCCAGGAGTCGGCCCGGGAACTGGTGGAGATGAAAAATGCGGGATGATGAGATGCTGCTGCGGGAAAAGCTTGCGGCCGAGATCGGCACCGTGGCCTGGTCGTGGCTGAGACCCCACCACCGGCGCGGCATCCTCTTTCTGGTCGATGCCGAGATCGAGCTGCTTGAAGTCGCGGTGGCGGTGGCCGGAGACCGGGTCGAGATGATCCGGGAGTGGCTGGCGGCGGGCTCTCTCCAGCGCCCCGGCCCGGAAACGGTGGCGGTCTGGGAAAGCGATGGCGGCCTGTTTCGCGGGGTGATTGTCAAACCCTACGTTTTTTTTCAGCCCGTCCCCCTCTAAGCAAAAGCCCGCCGGCGGCCGGCATCTTACCGGTTTTCCTGTCGGTCGTCGGAGGTGGCTTGAGTTTTCCCGGCGGCTGCCGGGCCCTCCTGTTCTTCGGCTGTTCCGTTGCCAAACTTTCCCGGCGCCGGCCCCGGTGTGGTGGTCTCCGCGGCGGTTTGGGCCTGCGGTTCCCGGGGCAGGATCTCCTCCTCCCCGTTATGCCGGCTGCGGGCGACCTCGAGCCGGGCGCCACCCGGGTAGTAGACTGAAACCTTTATCGGCAGCACCGGGGCCGATCCTTTCCGAAGTTGTTTTTCCAGGTAGAAGGCAAATTGCCGACCCAGCTCTTCGGCGTAGACC
>WFRT01000054.1 GCA_015486445.1 Pseudomonadota bacterium
ATCACAAACTTGCAAACTGCAAAGTAACTATTCAGCTAAATTCTATCTCCCTTCTTTTAGGAGGGGGAGGGGGTGGTTTTTCTGAACGGTTTCGGAAAGATTTCGTCGTTTTTCCCAGCGAGCGGGAGCCCATAAGCATTGCAACTGTCTGAGCGTAAGCGAGTTTTGCATGCGCCCAACGGAAGTGCCCTTGGGGTGCGGGCGAAGTGAGCGCGAGGAAAAACAGAAATCTTAACGCTTAGCGAAGAAAAGCCGCGCCCGACCCCGGATTTGGCTGAATAGGTACACTGCAAAAATCATTTCATACCATGGAGACAGGAAGATGGCAGTCAGCTACAGCGACCTCGGGTTTGTCAACACCCGGGAGATGTTTCGCAAGGCCTTCGCCGGCGGCTATGCGGTGCCGGCCTATAATTTCAACAACATGGAGCAGCTCCAGGCAATCATCAACGGCTGCGGCATCTCCAATTCCCCGCTGATTCTCCAGGTTTCGAGCGGAGCCCGCAAGTACGCCGACCAGACCATGCTGCGCTACATGGCGGAAGGGGCCGTGGCGATGGCCAGGAAAGCCGGCTACACCAACCCCATCGCTCTTCACCTTGACCACGGCGACACCTATGAACTCTGCGTCTCCTGTATCGAAAGCGGGTTTTCCTCGGTCATGATCGACGGCTCCCACCTGCCCTACGAAGAAAACCTCAAACTCACCGCGCAGGTTGTCGAGTACGCCCACGCCCACGAGGTCTCGGTCGAAGGCGAACTCGGAGTGCTGGCCGGGATCGAGGATGACGTCGAAGCGGCCAAGTCGATCTACACCGACCCCGGTCAGGTCGAAGACTTCGTCAAGCGCACCGGGGTCGATTCACTGGCGATCTCGATCGGCACCTCGCACGGGGCCTACAAGTTCAAGCCCGAGCAGTGCACCCGCAACGAAAAAGGGGTCCTGGTGCCGCCGCCACTGCGCTTCGACATCCTCGAAGAGATCGAGAAACGGATCCCGGGTTTTGCCATCGTTCTCCACGGTTCGAGCTCGGTCCTGCCTGAATACGTGGAGATCATCAACCGCTTCGGCGGCAAGCTCGAGGCCGCGGTCGGCATCCCGGCCGAACAGCTCCGAAAGGCGGCCCGCTCCGCGGTCTGCAAAATCAACATCGACTCCGACGGCCGCCTGGTGATGACCGCGATCATTCGCAAGGTTTTCGCCGAAAAGCCCCAGGAGTTCGACCCCCGCAAGTATCTCGGCCCGGCCCGCGAGGAACTTACCAGGATGATCATCGACAAAAATGAAAATGTCCTGGGCAGCGCCGGCCGGGGCTGAGTCCGGGACGGCGGCCGCAAAAGCGCGAAACGAAAGCAAAAACCAAAAAGGGACGCACTTTTACAGAGTGCGTCCCTTTTTGGTTTTGATGGCTGCAGCAAACCTTGAGGTTTCAGAACAATCCGGCCAGCGGACCGCCGCGGACGGCAAGTTTCTCGATCCGGCGGGTGACGGCCGCATCCTCTTCAAGCGGCGGGGCGTGGTGGCTTTTGTGCCGGGCGTCGATCACCAGGGGGCCGCAGCAGCCCCAGTGCCTGTCAACCGTACAGGCTCCAACCCCGTAAATATCCTGAGCCGGGTCGGAACGGGTAAAGGTGACCCAGAGAAAATTATTAAGGGTCCGGGCCGTAAATTCACTGTCGTCAACCACCACGATCAAGGTGGGCCCCTCATCCGGGGCAATGCCGTCCAGTTCCCCAAGCAAAAGTTCAATCGCCGCCCGGGCGGCCGGGGGCGCAGCCCGGCGACAGGCCGGTCCCCGCACGGCGACGATCCCCGGCAGTACCGGCCGGGGATCGGTAAACCCGGGCGCCAGCCGCCAGGCGGCCGGCCAGCCGGTCTTGAGTTGCCTGAGTTTACGGCCGGCGGCGGCAAAAACCACCTTCGAGCCCCGGTTGAGGCCCGAGCCCGAGTAGTCGAGGGTGTCGATCGTGGTCCGGGTCTGGAAATGGAGATCGCGGTGCCAGTCGATCCGTTCCAAAAGATGGGTCAAAAAGGCCGGAATGTCATAGAGGTCCAGGCCCGGCTGATCTTCGCGGGCTACGATCAGCAGGTATTTGGCCAGGGAAAGCTGGCCCTGGCCGAGAATGGCGTTGGCCTGGACCAGGAGTTCGCGGGGCTCCCGCTTCTCTTCATAAGGCAGGTAACGTTCACTGCCGAGGGCGAGCAGCAGGGGATGCACCCCGGCGGCGTCGACGGCATGGACCCCGGCCACCCCGTCCAGCACCGACGGAATCAGACGGCCCGTGAGTTCATGAATGAATTTGCCAAAGACCGTATCCTCCTGGGGCGGCCGGCCCACCGTCGTAAAAGGCCAGATCGCCCCGGGCCGATGCCAGACCCGCTCGACCCGCAGGACCGGAAAATCGTGGGCCAGGCTGTAGTAGCCCAGATGATCGCCGAACGGTCCCTCGGGCAGCAGACGGTCGTCAGCCAGGGTGCCGCTGATGCAAAAATCGGCCTCGGCCGGAATCGGCAGGAAGCCCTCGGGCTGAACCAGCGCCAGGCCGCGGCGGCCGAGCAGGCCGGCGAAACTCAACTCCGGCATCCCCTCGGGCAGCGGCATCACCGCGGCCACGGCCAGGGCCGGCGGCCCCCCGACAATCACGTTGACCTTGAGCGGGACTCCGAGTTCCCGGGCCCGGGCATGGTGGACGCCGATCCCGCGGTGCAGCTGGTAATGGAGGCCGACCTCGTAATCAGGCCGATAGCGGCCGCCGGAAAGCTGCACCCGGTACATGCCGAGATTGGAATGGCGCCAGCCGCCCCGGGCCGGGTCTTCGGTGTAAACCTGGGGCAGGGTCACGAAGGCGCCGCCGTCAGCGGGCCACGATTTGAGCTGGGGCAGTCCGGAAAGGGTGATTTCACGGCCGGTTATCGGCCCCTCCCCGACCCGCCGGGGAAGCAGGTCGAACAGAGCCCGGGGCAGGCGCAGCAGTTTCAGGGGATGATGTTTGAGCGCCGCCGGGTCGACTTTCAGTGAAGTCAGAAGATCGATGTCATCGAGGGCATCGCGGAAAATGAAACGGGTGCGTTCCAGGGTTGCAAAGAGGTTGCCGAGGAGCGGGAAACGGCAGCCCCGGGGCCGGACAAAAAGCAGGGCCGGCCCGCCGGCGGCACAGACCCGCCGCTGAACGGCGGCAATTTCCAGTTCGGGATCGAGTTCGCAGTCGATTACCTTGAGTTTCCCCTGGCGCCTGAGATCGGCGACACAGTCGGCCAGATTCCGGTATCCCATCGTCTGTTAAACCTTTCTCCCCGCTCGGCCCGGATAGCAACGGCCGAAAAAGTTGTTGAAAGGCTCCCCATAACAGATTTGCCCGTAAGTTTCAATCCGGGCCCGGCCCCCCGGACCGGAGTTCCCGGAACCCTCCGGCAGGCCCCGGAAAAGACGGCCGGCCGTTTAAAATATATCGTGGAGGTAACTATTCAGTCGACTACGGGGTCGGGCGCGGTTTTTCTTCGCTAGGCGTTAAGATTTCTGTTTTTCCTTACGCTCGCTCCGCCCGCATTGCAAAACTCGCTACGCTCAGACGGTTGCAATGCTTATGGG
>WFRT01000055.1 GCA_015486445.1 Pseudomonadota bacterium
GCTTATGGGCTCCCGCTCGCTGGGAAAAACAACGAAATCTTTCCGAAACCGCTCAGAAAAACCACCCCCGCCCTCTACTTAAAGAGGGTAGATAGAATTTAGCTGGATAGTTACTCCGGAAAAATAAAAATAGAGGCGCCACCTGGCAGCGGCAGTTAAGACCCGCCGACCGTGACACCTCTACTGGATTTTCATGGTAGGCACAGGCGGATTTGAACCGCCGACTTCTACCGTGTCAAGGTAGCGCTCTCCCCCTGAGCTATGCGCCTACATTTACTGGTGCTTTTGCCGATTTCCAGCGGCGGGTGAGGTAGTTAACAATTTTATCCGCCAATGTCAAGCCTTTTTCATCCCCCTTCGCCTCCCGACGAAAAGCGGCCTTATCCCCGCCGGCGCTGCCAGGTGGTGCCGGCGGCCGAATCCTTGAGAACGATCCCGCGCTCGGCCAGAAGGTCGCGGATGCGGTCGGCCTCGGCCCAGTTTCTGGCGGCCCGGGCCGCGGTCCTTTCCGCGATCAGGGCCTCGATTTCGGCTTCGGCCGGTTCATCCGCCCCGGGGCTGCCGGAAGCCCCCTTGAGGAAAGCGGCCGGCTCCTCGCCAAACAGGCCCAGGACGCCGCCCAACTCCCGAAAAACCGCCATCACCCGCGCCGCCTCCCCGGCCGCCACCCGGTCTTCGTCGAGCCAGCGGTTGATCTCCCGGCTGGCCTCGAAAAGCACGGCCACCGCCGCGGCCGAGTTGAAATCATCATCCATGGCCTCGACAAAGGCTTTCCGCCAGGCCGCCAGGCGCTCGTCCAGGGCGCAGGCTTGAGCCGCCGGGGCAGGCCCGGCCGCTCCGGCAAGACGTTCGAGGGACTGGTAGAGGCGCTCCAGGCCGGCGGCCGCGGCAGCCACGTTTTCCCGGGAGAAATCGATCGGGGAGCGGTAGTGGCTCGAGATCACGAAAAAGCGCAGAATCTCGGGATGAACCTCGCTCAGCAGCTCCCGGATGGTGAGAAAATTACCCAGCGATTTCGACATCTTCTCCTGGTCTATGTTGACGAAACCGTTGTGGACCCAGAACCGGGCCAGGGGCTTGCCGCTGGCGCCCTCGGACTGGGCGATCTCGTTTTCATGGTGGGGGAAGATCAGGTCCTTGCCGCCGCCGTGGATGTCAAAGGTTTCACCGAGATACTTCTGACTCATCGCCGAACACTCGATGTGCCAGCCCGGCCGGCCCTCGCCCCAGGGGCTGGGCCAGCTCGGCTCACCCGGCTTGCTCTTTTTCCAGAGGGCGAAATCGAGCGGTGACTCCTTGCGGTCGTCAACCTCGACCCGGGCCCCGGAAAGAAGATCGGCAACATTCTTGCCGGAAAGCCGGCCGTAGCCCTTGAACGCCTCGAGGCGATAATAGACATCGCCGTCAACCTCGTAAGCCAGGCCCTTCTCCTCGAGACGCCTGACCAGGTCGATGATCTCGCCGATATGCTCGGTGGCCCGGGGTTCGACCGTCGGCCGGAGCAGACCCAGACGGTCCATGTCGACGTAGAACTCCTCTATGTATTTGTCGGCCAGCTCCTTCCAGGAGATGCCGCGCTCGTTGGAACGGTTGATGATCTTGTCGTCGATGTCGGTGAAGTTGCGCACGAAGGTAACTTCAAACCCCCGGTACCTGAGGTAGCGGAAAATGACATCGAACACCACCAGTGAACGGGCGTGGCCGATATGGCAGAGGTCGTAGACCGTCACCCCGCAGGCGTACATTCCCACCCGGCCCGGGTCAAGCGGTTCAAACTCCTCTTTGCGGCGTTTCAATGAATTGTAGATCTGCACAGGCTTTTCCCTTTCAACCCCGCCCTGTCCCCGCTTTTCGCCGGCCGCGGCCGGGAAAGGGTGACAGGGAAAAATTTTTCGTAACTATTCAGCCAAATCCGGGGTCGGGTGCGGCTTTTCTTCGCTAAGCGTTAAGATTTCTGTTTTTCCACGCGCTCGCTTCGCCCGCATTGCAAAACTCGCTTACGCTCAGACAGTTGCAATGCTTATGGGCTCTCGCTCGGCTTAAGA
>WFRT01000056.1 GCA_015486445.1 Pseudomonadota bacterium
GACCAGGAGACTCCGCAGGGAATTTCTCTTAAGGTGCGGGCCGGGGAGGTTGTGGGCCTAGCGGGGCCCGGGGGAGCCGGCAAAACCGCTTTTTTCGACTGTCTCAGCGGGATTACGGAGCCCGTCTCCGGGGAGATCAGGTTTGCCGGCCGCAACCTAGTCGAACGCGTCACCCCGGCCACGGCCCGGCTGGTGGAACTGGCGGCCCGGCTGTTTCTCCTGGTTTCCGTTATCTGGCTGCCGCTGGTCCTGGGAGTGGTCTGGCCGAAGGCTCTTTATCCCTATGAGAGCGGATTGTTTTTCCTGTTCCTGACTTTCCTGCGCTTTTACCTGATTCGGCCCCTGGTCCGCCACCGGTCCTGGAGCCGGGTAGTGCTGCTGCTTTTCGTCACCGCGGACGCCGTTTGCGCCGCCGTCTGGCTCTGGCAGAGCGGCCAGTTTGCCGAGGTCAGTTTTTTCGGTCTGTTTCCCTTCTATCCGCTGCTGGTGCCGGGAGCCCTGGTTCTGCTGATGACCGCCCCGGTACTGTTTTTTCTTTTCAACCTGCCCCGGGTCCGGGAGGCTTTCGGCGAAATTCCCGGGGCCTGGTTGCGGACCGATTTGGGCCTGGTCCGGACCTTCCAGGAGGCTCGCCTGTATCCCGCTCTTTCAGTCCTCGACAATGTCAAGCTCGGCCGTCACTGCCGCACCCGGAGCGGATTTTTCGGGATTGTCCTGGCCCTGCCCGGAGTCCGGGCCGAAGAGCGGGACACAACCGAAAAAGCGGCCGCCTGCCTGCGTTTTGTCGGCCTGGGTGAGAAACTTGAAACCCCGGCCGGCGCCCTGGGCGCGGATGACCGGCGGCGGCTCGAGATCGCCCGGGCCCTGGCCGCCGAGCCCCGGCTGCTGCTGCTCGATGAGCCGGCGGCCGGGATGTCTTGCGAGGCGGCGGCCGACCTGGCGGCCCTGGTGGCCCGGATCAGCCAGGCCGGGATCGCGGTTTTGCTGGCCGAACAGGAGATGAATCTTACCCCGGCCCTGGCAAGCCGGGTCTATGTCATTGATCATGGCGGGTTGCTTGCAGCCGGTTCCCCGGCTCGTGTCCGGCGTAACCCAAAAGTGATTGCCGCTTATCTCGGAGCCCGGCATGCCGCTGCTGAAGCTTAAGAATATTCACTGCCGCGACCGCAACGGCAACCCGGTTTTAAAGGGTGTCGACGGTGAAATTTACGCGGGCGAGATCCGGGCCCTGCTCGGGGCCGCGGGAGCCGGCAAGTCGACCCTTCTGATGACGATCAGCGGACTGCGCCGGCCGTTCCGGGGTGAAATTGTTTTTCGGGGCCGGGAAATCAGCCGCTGGTCCCCGGCCGAGATTGTCCGGGCCGGGCTTTGCCAGGTGCCCGAGGGCGGCCGGATCTTTCCCGAACTGACGGTGGCCGAAAACCTCGCGATGGGGGCCTGGGGCCGGCGTGACCACTCCCAGGTCGCGCAGGATATGGAGATGGCTTATGAGCTTTTCCCGGTTCTCAGAGAGGCCCGGAAAGAGCCCGGCGGCAAGCTTTTGCGTGCCGAACGGCTGCAACTGGCCATCGCCCGGGGCCTGCTGGCCCGGCCCCGGCTGCTGCTGCTCGATGAACCCTCCCGCGGGCTGCCGCCGAGTGCCGTGAACCAGATTTTTACGATTATCGAAAAACTGGCCGGGGAGGGGATTACCATCCTGCTGGCTGAAGAAAATGTCGACGCCGCCCTGAACCTCGCCGACTACGGCTACGTGCTGGAGTCCGGCCGGATAAAATCAGCGGCCCCGGCCGCAGAACTGCGGCGTGACGGAAGCGTTGGTAAAACCGGTTCCGGGGTGCAAACCCGACCGAGTGTAGAGGTTAAATAAAATTCAGGAGGGAAAGCGATGCGTGAATTCATCAAGTGGCAAGTGGTTGCCGGCCTGCCGGCCGGGGAAAAGGGGCTCAGGGCCTACCTGCTGGACGAGGAACGGGAATTTTTTACCGCTGCCTCAGGCGGAGAAAAAATCCCGCTTTACCGGGAGCGGGAGATCGACAAAGCGCTGTTTCTGGTGTCGGGTTCCGGGCTCGATGACGGCGATTACCTGCTTCCCCTGGCGCAGTTCAAACGTCTTAATCTCTGGGAGGCGGTCAAGTGCGCGGCCCTTGAGGCTTTCCAGCAGGCCCGGACCCTGAAAATCAACCGTCTTTACCTGGTTATGGACGGGGCCGGGGCCCGGGGCCTGCACAAAAAAGCCCTCGAGGGTATTTTGCTCGGCGCCTATACTTTCGACCGCTTCAAGAGTGGTGATGAAAAAAAGCGGGAAACCTTCATGCCCGAGGTGGTCGTGGTGGCCGGGGACGCCGGGTCGGCCGGACTTGAAGCCGAACTGGCTCGCATCGAAACCGTCTGCCGGGCGGTCAATCATGTTCGCGACCTGGTCAATCAGCCGGCCGGGGAACTGGGTCCCGAGGAGTTTGTCGACGAAGCCGTCAGGACCGCGACCGAATGCGGTCTGAAAGTCGATTTGTGGGATGAAAACCGCCTCCGGCGCGAAGGCTGGAACGGCCTGCTGGCGGTCGGCGGCGGCAGTTCCCGGCCGCCGCGGATGGTGAGCCTGACCTACGAGCCGGAAGGGGCCGCCGGCGAGGTTGACCACGTGGTCCTGGTCGGCAAGGGGATTACCTTCGATTCCGGCGGGCTTTCCTTGAAGCCCGGTGCGGCGATGATGGACATGAAGTCCGACATGGCCGGGGCCGCCGCCGTCCTCGGCGCAATGGAGATTATCGGCCGCCTCGGCGCCCGGGTCAGGGTCACCGGGATCCTGGCCCTGGCCGAGAACATGCCTTCCGGCACGGCCCAGCGGCCCGGTGACGTGATCGTCATGAAAAACGGCAAATCGATCGAGGTCAAGAATACCGATGCCGAGGGGCGCCTGGTCCTGGCCGATGCCCTCCAGCTCGGGGCCTCTCTCAAGCCCTCCCTGATGGTCGATGCCGCGACTTTGACCGGGGCCTGCCGGGTGGCTTTAGGCATCCAGCTGGCCGCCGTCCTGGGCCGGGATCGGGAGCTGGTGAAAAAGCTCGTCAAGGCCGGCGAGGAGAGCGGCGAGATCCTCTGGGAGCTGCCTTTCGAGGAGGCCTACCTTGAGGATATGAAATCCGATTTTGCCGATCTCGCCAATATCGGTTCGACGCCTTACGGCGGCACCATCACGGCGGCCCTGTTTCTTGGTGAATTTGTCCCTGAGGAGATTCCCTGGGCCCATCTCGACATTGCCGGGCCCGCCTACCCGGGCAAGAAGTGGAAGTATTTCGCCCCCGGGGCCACCGGCTTCGGAGCCCGGATCTTCGCCGGCCTGGTAAAGAATCTTGCCTGACGGTTTGCCGGTGGCAAAGTCCGCCGGCCGCCCGCTGGTCAGCGCCGTCATCCCGGTCTACAACCGGGCCGGACCGGTGGCGGCGGCGATCGAATCGGTTCTGCAACAGACCTGGGAGCCGCTGGAAATCATCGTTGTCGACGACGGGTCGAGCGACGGTACCGCGGCCCTTGTCCGGGCGCGTTTCGGCGGCCGGGTCCGCCTGCTGCGGCTGCCGGCCAACCGCGGGGTCAGCCACGCCCGCAACCGGGGGTTTGCCTTCAGCCGGGGCGCGTACGTCGCCTTTCTCGATTCTGACGATCTCTGGCACCCGGAAAAAACCGCCCGCCAGCTGGCTTTCATGCGACTGCGGCCCGAGCTTCTGATCTCCCAGACCGACGAGATCTGGATGCGCCGCGGCCGCCGGGTCAACCCCTGCAGGCACCACGCCAAGCCTGACGGCGAGATCTTTTCGGCCTGTCTGGCGCGCTGTGTCGTGACTCCCTCGGCGGTGATGATGCGGCGTGATTTTTTCGCCCGGATCGGGCTTTTCGACGAAACCCTGCCGGCCTGTGAGGATTACGACCTCTGGCTGCGTACCGCCTGCCGCTGGCCGGTTGGCCTGCTGCCGGAAAAGCTGCTGACCCGGCACGGCGGCCATGCCGACCAGTTGTCGGCCACGGTCCCGGCCCTGGACCGCTACCGAATCCGGGCCCTGTTAAAACTGCTGGACTATGATATCCTGACTGCGGAACAGGCTGCCGCAACCCGGCGGATGCTGGCCGCCAAGGCCCGGATCTATCTCAAGGGCTGCCGCCGCCGGGGGCGACTCAAGGAGGTCGGGGAACTGGCCGCGGCCCTGGCCCGGGCCGGGATTCGGGGGATGGATGCCTGGGAATGAACCCGGTTTTTCGTCAAACCTGGATGCCAATAAAAAAGGCCGGGAGTTGTTCCCGGCCTTTTTTTGACAAACTCGTAAATAGTCAAAATGTAACTATTCAGCTAAATTCTATCTCCCCTCTTTCAGGAGGGGGCGGGGGTGGTTTTTCTGAGCGGTTTCGGGAAGATTTCGTTGTTTTTCCCAGCGAGCGGGAGCCCATAAGC
>WFRT01000057.1 GCA_015486445.1 Pseudomonadota bacterium
AACCTGAGTACCGCAACCCGCAAGACCATCGGCATCCTCCCCCGGAGCATCGATCGGGAGATCGTCGAAATCATGCACCGGACCCATTTCGGCGTCGATCACGACCACCTTTCGCTGATCTCCCAGGGCGTCCGGGCCGCTCTCGGCGACGGCTGGGGCGGCTCGCTGATCGCAACAGAGATCCAGGACATCCTGTTCGGCACCCCGCGGGTCCGGCCGGCTGACGCCAACCTGGGGGTCCTCGACCACGACCGGGTCAACCTCATCGTCCATGGCCACGAACCGGTGCTTTCCGAAAAAGTGGTCGAGATCGCCCAGCGCCCCGACTTCCAGGAGAGAGCCCGGCAGCAGGGTGCCAGGGGCATCAACGTCGTCGGCCTCTGCTGCACCGGCAACGAGGTCCTGATGCGGCACGGCATCCCGATCGCCGGCAACGAACTCCAGCAGGAGTTGGCGATCATCACCGGGGCGGTCGAGTTGATCTGCGTTGACGTGCAGTGCATCTTTCCGGCCATGCCCGAACTCTGCCAGTGCTTCCACACCCATTTTGTCGCCACCAGCGCCCTGGCGGCCTTCCCCGGCGCCATCCATATCCAGTTCGACGAAGCCCAGGCCAACAAGTGCGCCGAAAAGATCGTCACCATGGCCATCGACAACTTCGCCAACCGCAGCCCGGAAAAGGTCAATATCCCGGCTATTACCGAAAAGGCCATGGTCGGTTTCTCGGTCGAGGCCATCCTGGCCGCCCTGGGCGGCACCCCCGACCCCCTGCTCGAGGCCATCAAGAGCGGGGCCATCAAGGGAGTGGTGGGAATCGTCGGCTGCAACAACCCCAAGGTGACCCAGGATCTTTTCCACGTCGAGATGGCCAAAGCCCTGATCCAGCGGGATATCCTGGTAATCGGGACCGGCTGCTGGGCCATCGCCGCGGCCAAGGCCGGCCTGATGCAGGCGGAAACCGCCGAACTCGCCGGGCCCGGCCTCAAGGCGGTCTGCCAGGCCCTGAAAATCCCGCCCTGCCTGCACATGGGCTCCTGTGTCGACTGCTCCCGCATGCTGGTCCTAGCCGGGGCCCTGGCCGACGCCCTGGGAGTTGACATCGACGATTTGCCGCTGGTCGGTTCGGCCCCCGAGTGGCTGACCGAAAAAGCGGTCTCGATCGGCACCTATTTCGTCGCCTCCGGGGTCAGCGTCCATCTCTGGCCCATGCCGCCGATCGGCGGCAGCGCCGCGGTTACCGAACTCCTGACCGAAACCGCGGCCCAGGTTTTCGGCGGCGCTTTCTTCGTCGAAGGCAACCCGCTGGCCGCGGTTGAGCGGATGACTGAAATCATCAGCGAAAAACGCCGGGCCCTGGGCCTCTAGCAATGGGCAGAAAATTTCGCCACCTCATTGTCGGGGCCGGCAACGCCGGCATGAGCGCGGCCCGGATGCTGGCCGCAAAGCGACCGGGGGATGAGATCGTCATCTTCTCGAAAGAGGCCGGCCCACCCTACTGCCGCTGCCTGCTGACCTACCTGCTCGAAGGCCGGATCAGCCGGGATGATCTTTTCCGGCGGGGCCGCGGGGAGTTGCAACAATTTCCCTTCGACTACCGGCCGGAAACCACCATCGTCGAAGTCGAAATCGACAACTGCGCGGTGATCACCGACAAGGGGGATAGAATCGGCGGCGACACCATCCTGGTGGCCACCGGGGGGGAGCCGAAAAAACCGGCCTTTCCGGGACATGATCTCAAGGGCATCTTCACGCTGCGAAATTTTGCCGATGCCGAGGCCATGGCCACAAGGATCCAGCCGGGAGCCACCTGGGCCCTGGCCGGCGCCGGCCTGGTCAGTCTGAAAACCCTCACGGCCCTGGTCAAGCGGGGGGTCAGGGTCGAACTTTTTGCCCGCTCCAGCCAGGTTCTCTCCCGGGTCCTGGATACTGAAGCGGCGCTGCGGGCGGCAAGGAGGCTGGAAAGCCACGGCGTGGCCGTCAATGTGAACGAGGATATCGAGGGGGCGGAAAAGGCCGGCACCGACCGGCTCCGGCTGACCACCAGCAACGGGCGCCGCCTGACGGTCGACGCCCTGCTGTACGGCAAGGGGGTCGAGGCCAGCAGTCCGATCAGCCGGGAGCAGTGGAGCGGGGATAAAAGTGCCGCCCCCAGGCCCTGGCACAAAGCCAGCGACGGACTGATGACCGATGTTTTCCTGCAGCTCGGCGAACAGGTGTTCGCGGCCGGGGACACAGCCCGGGTTTTTGACCTGGCCAGCCGGGAATACAGCCGCCTGGCCCTCTGGCCGCTGGCCGGGGAGCAGGGCCGGATCGCCGGCCACAACCTCGCCGCGACCGTCCTGGAAACCCGGGTAAA
>WFRT01000058.1 GCA_015486445.1 Pseudomonadota bacterium
CGTAAAGGTGCTGCATGACGTGGACCCCGATGTCGAGGCCGACCAGGTCCATGGTGCCGCAGATCGCGGTTCCAGGCCGGCCCAGGGCCTTGCCGATAATGGCATCGAGTTCGGGAATCGTCAGTTCCATCTCCTGCATGATGGTAATCGCGTTGGCGATGTCGAAAACCCCGATCCGGTTGCCGATGAAATTGGGTACGTCCTTGCAGGGCACCACCCCCTTGCCGAGCTTCTCCTCGGCAAAGCGGGTCATGAATTCGACCACTTGGGGATCGGTTTCGGGCCCGGGGATGATCTCCAAAAGCTTCATGTAACGGGGCGGGTTGAAAAAGTGGGTGCCGAGAAAACGTTTTTTCAGCGGGGCCTTGAGCCCGGCTTCGATCTCGTGGATCGGCAGACCCGAAGTGTTGGTCGAGAGAATGCAGTCGGAAGAGATCACCTTCTCGACCCGGGTCAGGAGCTGGCGCTTGATCTCGAGATCCTCGACCACGACCTCGATCACCCAGTCGACCCCGGCAAGCTTGTCGAGGTCATCCTCGAAGTTGCCGGTCTTGACCAGCCGGGCCAGTGATTTGCTGAAAAAGGCCGCGGGCTTGGCCTTGAGAGCTTTTTTCAGCCCGCCCTCGGCAAAACGGTTGCGCCAGGCCGGGCTTTCCTCGGTCAAACCCTTGGCCTTGTCTTCCTCGGTCAGTACGAACGGGACGATGTCAAGCAGCAGGCACTCGATCCCGGCATTGGCCAGATGGGCGGCGATCCCGGCTCCCATCACCCCGGCGCCCAGTACCGCCGCTTTCTTGATTTCTCTAGTCATTTCGCTAACTCCTGTAAACAAGTCTCAAATTGCAAAATTGATGACCGGGCCGATGAAGTTTTCACCCGGTCATCCTGTTTTTTCGCTCTCTCAAGCCTTCCTGTGAAATTATCCGGCCGGCTCCCCGGCCGCCCCTTTTCTATCCGAAAGATTCATCCAGCATCGCCACCGGCGTCCGGTCTCCGGCCAGGATCCCCAGGCAGCGACCCTTGATGGTCGGCAGCACCGTGGTCGCAAAATAGCGGGCGCTGGCAATCTTGCCTTCGTAAAAAGCGGCCTCCCGGTTTTTCCGGGCCAGCGCCCGGCGTTCGGCCGCGGTTTCAGCCCCGTGCTCGGCATAGATCCGGTTGACCGCCTTCTTGGCCACCAGGGCTCCCTCGATAAGCTGCCAGCCGACCAGCAGGTCGCCGAGGACATTCAGGAAGGGCCGGGCGTTGAGAATCGGCAGCACCAGGCCGGCCCCCTCGGACCACTTTTTGAACTGCAGGGTGACCCCGCCAACCGTTTCCGCGGCCTTGCCCAGGGCCGCCCCGAGCATCATGAACTCCTCGTCGGAACCGGCCGCGAAAGCGGTTTTGCCGATCTCAGAAAGCAGGTACTTGAGGTTTTCCCCCTTGCTCTGGGCAAGCTTGCGGGCCACCAGGTCAAGCGCCTGGATGCCGTTGGTGCCCTCGTAGATGCAGGCGATTTTGACATCGCGCAGGTACTGTTCGACCGGGTACTCGGAACAGTAGCCGTAGCCGCCGTAGACATCGATGGCATAGGAGCAGATCTCGACGCCCTTGTCGGAGGAAAAGGCCTTGCAGACCGGGGTCAGGAGTTGAACGATCGCCTGCCAGTTTTTACGCTCCTGGTCGTCTTCGGCGATCTCCGAGCGATCGAAGGCGTAAGCGACAAAATAGTTGAGCGCCCGCAGCCCTTCGGTGTAGGCCTTCATATACAAAAGGGTGCGGCGGATATCGGGGTGCTCGATGATCGTCACCGGCTCGGCCTCGGGATTGGCGAAATCCCAGATCGCCCGGCTCTGGATGCGTTCACGGGCGTAGTCACGGGCGTGCTCGTAGGCGGCCGAAGCATGCCCCAGGCCCTGCAGGCCGACCTCGAGCCGGGCCTCGTTCATCATGTGGAACATGATCGCCATGCCCTGGCGTTCCTTACCCAGCAGTTCGCCGACGCAATCCTCGTTCTCGCCGAAGTTGAGAGTACAGGTGGCCGAACCCTTGATGCCCATCTTGTGTTCGATGTTGCCGGTGATCACGTCATTGGGCTCGCCCAGGGAACCGTCTTCGTTGACCCTGATCTTGGGCACGATAAAGATCGAGATCCCGTCGGTGCCCGGAGGGTCGCCCTCGATCCGGGCCAGGACCGCGTGAATGTTGTTGTCGGTCAGGTCATGGTCGCCGCTGGAAATGAACATCTTGGTGCCGACGATCTTGAAACTGCCGTCGGGCTGGCGGATAGCCCGGGTCCTCAAGGCCCCGACGTCGCTGCCGGCCCCGGGCTCGGTCAGGCACATGGTGCCGCCAAACTCGCCCGCGTACATCTTGTACATGTATTTTTTCTTCTGCTCCTCGGTGCCGAATTTTTCGATCAGGGCGGCCGCTCCACAGGTCAGGCCGGGATACATCATCAGGGCGAAGTTGGCGGCGTTGAAAAGCTCGGCGCAGGCCGAAAAAAGGGTCAGCGGCATCCCCTGCCCGCCGACCTCGGGATCACGGGCGGCGCAGTTCCATCCCGCCTCGCAGATGGTTTTGTAAGCGGCGTGATAGCACTCCGGCACCTTGACTTTGCCGTTGCTGAAGGTACACTCCTCCTTGTCCCCCTCGGCATAGGTCGGTTCCAGCACGTTGACCGCCACCTTCTCGGCTTCGCCGAGCATCATGTTGACATCATCCAGGGTGTATTCCCCGTACTTTTCCGATTTGAACAACTTGTCGA
>WFRT01000059.1 GCA_015486445.1 Pseudomonadota bacterium
GCCCTGGTGCCGCGGGCCGAAATCGAGGGCGAGATGGGCGACTCCCACATGGGTCTCCAGGCCCGGCTGATGTCGCAGGCCCTGCGCAAACTGGTGGCGGCGATCAGCAAGTCGAAGACCACGGTGATCTTCATCAACCAGATCCGGATGAAGATCGGGGTCATGTTCGGCAATCCCGAAACCACGACCGGCGGCAACGCGCTCAAGTTCTACGCCAGCGTCCGTCTCGACATTCGCCGGACCGGGACCATCAAGAAGGGCGACGAGATGCTGGGCAGCTCGACCCGGGTCAAGGTGGTCAAGAACAAGGTGGCGCCGCCCTTCAAGGAGGCCCGTTTCGACATCCTCTTCGGCGAGGGCATCTCGAAGGCCGGCGATGTTCTCGATCTCGCCGTCAACTGCTCGATTGTCGAAAAGAGCGGTTCCTGGTATTCCTACAACGGCGAACGCCTGGGCCAGGGCCGTGATTTCGTCCGTAACCACTTAAAAGAGAATCTCGAGCTTCTCAAGGAGATTGAAAACCAGGTCAGGGAGTTCTATTCCGTCCCGGCGGCTGCCGGAGAGGCCGGGGAAAATGGAGGCCAGACTCCCGTCGAGGGGTGACGATCGTCTCCTTAAGGCAGTTCCAAGGTGAAGACTTAAAGTTTTTTATCCGGCAAAGGGGAACAGGTGAAGCATGGAAAAGCTGCATGAAATTCTCAGGACGGCTCTCAAGTTCAAGGCTTCCGACGTCCATCTCAAGGTCGGGGTGCCGCCGATCGTCAGGGTCGACGGCAAACTCTATCCGCTCAAGAAAATCTCCCGGCTTGATCCCATGGCCGTGGAGACCTTTGCCGACATCATGACCAACTCGGCCCAGAAAAAGCACCTGCGCGAATTTCATGAGATCGATCTGGGCTACGGGGTGTCCGGGCTCGGGCGTTTTCGGGTCAACATCTACCGGCAGCGCGGCACCCTGGTGATCGCCATGCGGGTCATCACCTCGGAAATTCTTGACTTCAAGGCCCTCAACATGCCGCCGGTGGTCGAAAAGATGATCGCCGAGCAGCGGCGGGGGCTGATCCTGGTGACCGGGGTTACCGGCAGTGGTAAAACCACGACCCTGGCGGCGATGATCGACTACATCAACACCCACCGCAGTGAAAACATCATCACGATCGAAGACCCGATCGAGTATCTCCACACCGACAGGCTGAGCCTTATCAACCAGCGTGAAGTAGGGTTCGACACGACCTCTTTTTCACTCGCCCTGCGGGCCGCCCTGCGCCAGGACCCCGACGTCCTGCTGGTCGGCGAGATGCGTGACCTGGAAACCGTCGAAATCGCCCTGACCGCGGCCGAAACCGGCCACCTCGTGCTTTCCACCCTGCACACGGTGGACGCGGTCGAGTCCATCAACCGGATTGTCTCGGTCTTTCCTCCCTATCAACAGCCCCAGGTGCGCCACCAGCTGGCCAGCATCCTGCGCGGGGTCATCTCGCAGCGCCTGATCGAACGCTGTGACCGGAAGGGCCGGGTGCCGGCGGTCGAGATCCTGGTTTCCACGGCCATGGTCAGGGAGTGCATCGCTGATCCCGACAAGACCGTCGACATCAAGGAAGCGATTGTCAAGGGACATACGATCTACGGCATGCAGTCCTTTGACCAGTCGGTCCTGAGCCTCTACCGCAAGGGCCTGATCTCCTTCGACGAGGCTTTGAAGCAGTCGAGCAATCCCGACGACTTCCTGCTCAAGGTCAAGGGTGTGAGTTCCAGCTCCGACACCACCTGGGAGGCTTTCGACCAGACCCAGGAAGAGTTGTCGGAGGAGGAGAGTGCCCCGGCCCGCGACCCGGAGATTGAAAGATTTGCCAAATGAGCCGGGGCCGGGGCCCGGCCACGGCCTGGTGGAAAGCCCAGGAACTGCTGGCCCGGCGGGCCCACGGCACCCGGGAGTTGGGTGACAAGCTCAGGCACCGGGGCTTTCCCGAGGCCGAGATCCGCGATGCCCTTGAGCGCCTGCAGGCCAAGGGCTTTCTCGATGACCGCGAGTTCGCCTCCGGTCTCGTCGAGGAGCTTTTTTTTCGCCGCGGCTGGGGCTGGTATGCGGTTATCGCCCGCCTGCGCCGCCGGGGCCTGGCTCCCGATTTGTGCGAGGAGGTCTGCGCGGAGTTTTTCGACCAGCTCGAAAAAGAGCGCCTGAAAGCCGTACTTGAACGGCTGCTCGAAAAGAAACGGCGCCGGGAGCAGGACCGGCGCAAGCTCTATGCCTGGCTTGGAAGCCGCGGCTTTCGCGGTTTTGAGATAAACCTCGTCCTGGGGCCGGAAAGACCGGTGTCCGGGGAGGGGTGATTTTTTATGTTCGGTTCTAAGAAGTTTAAGTGAAAAAACAACAGGAGTGCTTTGATGACCGGTAACGAGATCCGCAGGAAATTCCTAGACTACTTTTGCCGCCATGAACATACCGAGGTCAAGAGTTCCAGCCTGGTGCCGGCCAACGATCCGACCC
>WFRT01000060.1 GCA_015486445.1 Pseudomonadota bacterium
GCCGGGGGCCCCAGCCCCAGTATCCCGCCCCGGACAGGGTTGACCAATCGCTTTTCGGCCCGGCCGGGCGAAAGCGATAACGAACCGGACGGCCATTTCTTGCCTCCCCGGAAACGACCAGCGAGGCCCCGGTAAAATCCCGGCCGTCTCCGCATTCGAGATGGTAGGGCGCAAATCCTCCCGCCACTTCTTCGGCGATCTCCTCTTTATAGACCACGAAGCCCGGCTCAGCAAGCTCCATCTGGCGTTTAAAATCAAGCCTCTGGTCTCCCGAGGCCACTTCCCGGCGCAGAGTCCGCGGATCGGAGTCGGCCAGGAAAACGGTGCTGCGCCGGGCCGCCTGCCGGTTGCGCCCCACCCCGATGTACCATTTGCCGTCGAATACCGGTCTTAAGTCTTCCTCGGTAAACTCGGCCCCGCAACGGCGCAAGATCTCGAGCAGCCGGGTTTTCAGCCGGAAAATCCTCAGCCAGCCGCCGGGCCGGGCCAGGACCGCCGCGCCGTAGGCGTAAGCCAGCAGCGGGGGATCGGCAAAGCGACTCAGGGTCAGCAGGGGCACCAGGCTGCGCCAGGACACCCGCTCATCGGCGTTAATCTCCCGGGCCTCCAGCCAGTGGCTGAGACGCCGGGAACGGTTTTCCCGCAACAGCTGATTTCTGACCACCAGCCACAGGATCCGGCCGGTACCGCCCAGGGAGGCAACCGGCATCTCCAGGTTGAGCCGCATGCAGTCATCGATCAACCGCCAGAGCCTTTCCAGGCCGGCCGGGGAGTCTCCAGGCGCCGCCACCAACCGGGAAAAACCCTCCCAGTCCGGTTTTTTCCCGTCTCCAACCGCCGACCAGGACAAAACCTTTCCGGGCAGGTCTTCGTGCCCGACCAGCGCGGCCAGCAACTCGGCCGGATAACCCCGCACCACCGGAACCAGGAACCCGGGATCAGGCCGTACTTCATCGGCGGCCGGCAGAACCAGGACCCGGCACCCCTTCCGGGCCAGGATAGCGGCAGTCAGCAGGGGTCCCAGGGCGTCCCGGCGGCAGGCCAGGTCGTAGTCAACCGCCATGCCGGGTCACCGCGCTCTCCCGCAAAATAATCTTTCTCCGCTGGCAGGCAAATTGCATGTCAATGCCCTGCGGAAAAATGAAACTCTGCGGACAGTGGCCATAGGTAAAATTGAACAAAACCGGAAAATCATCATCGGCGAAGAACTCCCGCAAAAACCCGTTGAGCAGTTTTTCTTCCCCGACCCGGACCCGGCTCAAATCACCGCAGACAACCGCGGCCGGAGAGTGAAACACACCCGCCTGCCGAAGTTGGGTCAAGGCCCGGTCAATCCGGTACAAAGGTTCGCCACGGTCTTCGATAAATATTATTTTTCCTGAAAAATCAGGCATATAAGGAGTACCAGCCAAACTTGCCAGCAAGGTCAGGGTACCGCCCAGGGCGATACCGCAGAAATCACCCGGCCTTAAAAACTCCAATCCCGGCGCGGCCAGGTATTCAGACATCAGGCAACTGACATGAGAAATCTCCGCACCTCCCAAAAGAGCCCATAACAGTTTCTCATTGACCCATCCGGGACGGGCCATTTCCACCGCCGGCATGGGACCAGAAAAGGTAACCAGCCGGCTTTTGTGCCAAAGGGCCAGGAGCAGGGCGGTAACATCACTGAAACCCATGATAACTTTAGGATGATATCTGGTCATTTCGTAATCGAGCTCGGCCAGCAGGGGCTGACACCCATACCCGCCCCGGGCCGCGAACAGGGCCGAAACTTCGGGGTCCCCGAGAAGCTTTTCGAAATCATCCCGCCGCTTGGACACCCTGCCGGCGACATGGTAGGAACGATGGTAAAGGGCGTCTCCCGGGCGGCAGCGGTAACCCGAGTGCTCGAGCCAGGCCATTCCCCGGTCGACAAACTCCCTCTGCACCGGGCTGGCGGGGGCAAAAATCCCGACAAGATCACCGGCCCGCAGGGCCTCAGGCTTCAATTTTTCCTGGCTCATAACTGTTTTATTTCCAATAATCTCAGGGAATCCGGCAAGTGGTGACAGCCTTAGCAAAACAATTGACAAAAGTCAAAAATTATATTAAGTCCTTCTAATAATTAGTTTTTTATATTTTTTACAGGGGCCTTCCGGGAAGCTCTCGCGACCAGGTTGAAAGCCTTGATTAAGCGGCTGAAAATAAGCAATATTTCAGCCATCAGGGAAAAATAAACATACATTATATTTATCAACCCACGGCTCCGGGCGACCGGAACCACGAATACTAAAGTAATCGAAATTGAGTAAAAAACCAGGCCTGCTAAGCAAGTTTAAGAGGGTTTTCACCCGCCGCGCCGCCAGGAATGAGCCGGACGTCTCGGACCAGGCGATAACCGGGCTGGAAGAGCAGATCAAAGCCAATCCCGGCAATTTCCGCCTACGCCTGAAACTGGCTGACCTCTACCAGCTTCGCGGCGATCGGGAAAAGGCACAGGAAGCCTACCTGACCAACGCCAGGCTCTACCACAAAAACGATTTCATCCCCCTGGCCATTGCCACCTACAAGAAAATCCTCAACGAGGACCCCAACCATCTCGATGCCAACCTCGAAATCGCCAATATCTACTGCAATAAAAAGTTTTATGCTGACGCCACCACCTACCTGCGCCGGGCTTTCGATTACTACCTTGAAAACCAGTCCAACGACCAGGCCCTGGAAACCCTGGAAACCATCATCAGTATCGCCCCGGACAAGGAACCCTACCGCAAACTGCAGAGGGAGCTTTTCCCCGAATACCAGGAAAAGGCCCGCAGCGTCTATTCTGACATAATTGTAACCGGTAAATCACAATCTTCGCAACCCGAAACCATTGAACCGGCGGCCGGCGGCGATTTTTTCGACCTGGCAACGGAACTCGGCGACGATGTCGTCGCTATCGAAGAACCTCCAGCGAATGTAACCAGCATCGAAGAAAGCAACGCCGATTTTGCTGAACACGGCATCGAAAAGGTCTTCCAGACCATGAAATCGACCTTCGAGGAAGAGAAGAAAGGTGCCGATGCCGACAAGTTCCACTACAACATGGTACTTGCCTATTACGAACTGAACATGCTGGAGCAGGCCATGGCGGAGAGCGAGGTGCTCTTAAAGTCCGACAACTTCCGCCTGCCGACTCTGCTGCTGCGCAGCCGGATACTGCAGGAACAGGGAGCACTCAACTCAGCCCTCTCCCAGGCCCAGCAGGGACTGCTGGAAAAAGGCCTGACCCGCCAGGATTTTATCACCTTGAAAACCCAGCTGGGAATGATCCTCAAGGAAATGGGGCACCTGCCCCGGGCCCTGCAGGCGTTGAAGGAGGCTTACGACCTCGAACCCGGAAACCAGGAACTGAGCATCGCCATCGCGGAACTGGAACAACTTGCGGCCAGCGCTTCCAACCAGTAGTTTTCCGGAATTAAAGTCCGGATACATAACGACAAAAACCTCAGAGCGTAATCCACGGTATCTCATATGGCCATATTCAACTACAAGAAACGGGAAATCAGCGCCAAGATCGTCTACTACGGACCGGCCCTGTGCGGCAAGACGACCAACGTCCAGTATATCCACCAGAAACTCAACCCCCGCCAGCGGGGTGAGTTGGTCTCCCTGGCGACCGATGCCGACCGCACCCTTTTCTTCGATTTCCTGCCCATCGAGCTGGAAAACGTCGGCGGTTTCAAAACCCGCTTTCAGATCTACACGGTTCCGGGACAGGTTTACTACAACTCCACCCGCAAGGCCGTGCTGACCGGGGTCGACGGCATAATTTTTGTGGCCGACTCCCAGACCTCGATGGGCGATGAAAATATTGAAAGCATCAACAACCTGATCGAAAACCTTAAATATTACAACCGCGACATCAGCCAGATCCCGCTGGTCCTGCAATACAACAAGCGCGACCTCAGCGACATCATGTCGATGCAGGAGATGGATCAGCTCTTTGCCGAACACAAGGACCGTCCCCGCTACCCGGCCGCGGCAGTCACCGGCCAGGGTGTTCTCGAAACCATGACCACCTGCTGCAAGATGGTTCTGCAGGATTTGAAAAGCAAGAGCATCCGGTCGGGCAAAACCGCCGCCGGCCCGGCGGCCGGGCCCCGGCCCGCCGAACCCAGGCCGGGACCGGCCACAGCCCCCTCGACGGCATCGGCATCAGCCCCGGTACGACCGGCCGGCGGCATTGTCCAGAAGGTCTACCAGGCACCCACTAATCCTGCCGCAAACCCGCCCTCAGCCTCGCCGACGGCCGGGACAACCGCCCCGGAAGCCGCCAGGATAGTCCAGGTCGGCACCCCGAAACTGGTCGACTCCAGCACCGTGACCCTGCCCCTGCAGTTGGCCGCCGACCAAAACGGCGACCAGCTGCTCAGTATCAACATCACCCTGAACATCAACGGAATCATAAAGAGATAATCGGCCTTACCAGGGAGCATCCGCGACTGTGTACACCCCTCGAAAAAAAGCCGGCGCCGTAAAACAGTGTCTTGCGCTCTTTTTGTTTATGGCGATTTCTCTTGGCTTTGCGGGGACGGGCCAGGCCGAAACCTCCCTGGAAAAATCGTGGCGCAACCTGCTTCACACCCCGATGCTGACGGTAATCGGGATCCGGCCGGCCCTAGCCGAGTTTATCCGGGCCCGGTCCACCAGTTACATCTCACGTTCCGAGGCTGAGCTCTACGCTTCGGCCCTGCTCGAACTCGCCGACCGGAAAGATATTCCCGGGCCGGTCAAAATCGAGCTTCTGAAAACCTCCTGCCAGGTCGCGCCCTGGTTCACCCCGCCGCCGACCCGGCTCTGCCAGCTGTTTTTTACCCAGGGGAATTACCTGATATCCTTCAACTACTTCACCAAAGCCTGCCAGAATTTTTTCTTCAACCGCAATGACAAGCATTACATCAGGGCCCTGTCCTGGCTGGGAACCGCCTTTCTCTCCTTAAGCCTGCTGACCCTGGTCACCCTGCTGCTGGCCGGCAAGTATTTCAAGGCCGTCGTCGAACTCGCCCGTTACAAGTTCAACCGCACCGGCAACCTGGTCCTGCTGGGCGGGGGACTGCTGGCCAGCCTGCTGGTCGTTGTCGTTCCCTCCCCCCTGCCCGGACTGCTCCTGCTGACCTTTGTCCTCTCCCTGCTGGTGATCCGCGAAGACAAAATCCTGCTGGCCATCATCCTGGCCACGACCCTGATCGTTCCCTACGCCTACGAACAGGGCATGCTGGCGCTGCTGGCCAAAGGAACCCCGGTCCTGGATATTGCCATCCCCCCGGGCGCCGGAACAAAGCCGGGCCGCCTTGTACGCCCCGGACATAGAACCAACGACCTGACCCACCGCATCCTGCAGCTTTACACCCAGGCCGAAGCGGCCCGCATGCAGGGCAACTTCCAGGTGGCGGCCAGGTCTCTGGAAGCCATCGTCGCCACCAACATCAGGCTGGCTTCGATTTACAACAACCTGGGCAACCTCTACCTGCTCCTCAACCAGCCGGAAAAAAGCATCCGGATGTACAACCAGGCCCTCAAGCTCGACTCGAGTACCGGGGCCCCTTACTTCAATCTGAGCCAGGCCCATCTCAAGTCATCTTTCGACCTTGAGAAAAGCGCCATGGCCCTGGCCACGGCGCTGAGAAAATCACCGGAATTGAGCCGTGAAATCAGCCACCCCGAAGTCGGCCAGCAGAATGTCATGAACCTGATTTTCATGCCGCTGCCCTACGACTTCTACCGCCGCTACGCCTGTTCGCTGCCGGAAATCAGGGGCATCAAGGCGCAGTTTCTGGAAACAATCCTTTTCCCGAATGCCGACCTGCTGAGTTACTACCTCTTCGTCCTGATAACCCTTGGTGCGGTCCTGGTACTGATCTGGCAAGACCCGGACAACCAGCAGCTGTGCCTGGTCTGCGGTCGGGTTTTCCACCTGCCCCGAACAATCCGCAAACAGAAGCTCTGTCCTTTCTGCCGCCCGGGGCTGCTGGGGCGCAACAAGCGGCAGCAGGTTACCGGGGTTCATTCCTATCTCGACCTGCTGACCACTATCGGGGCCCTGCTGCCCGGCTTCTACCCTTTCATGACCAACCGCCGGCTGCTGGCCTTTGCCTTTTTCATCCCCCTGCTGCTCTGGGCCTACAACCTGATTGTCTGTGAAACCGGAATCATGACTCTTTTTCCACCGTCAACCAACTGGGTCAAACTTTTTCTCCCGGCCGTCATCTGGGGTGTCAGCCTGATCCTGCTCGTCAAGCTGCGCTCCCGTGACACCCCCGCCAGCATTGCCAAAAGGGAAACATGAACGACAATTTCCTACAACGCGGTTTCAACGCCGACCTGGAACATTTTGAGCTGACCGATATCATGCAGCTCATCACCCAGCAGGTCAAAAGCGGAATCCTCACGGTCAAGAGCAAGGAGGGCAACTGTTCCTGGTCGTTCTGCGATGGCCAGCTGGTCGGTTTCAGCTGTCATTTCCCGAGCCATTCCATCGACCTTGAGAGCATCCTGGTCAAATCAGGAATGATGAAACGCCGCCAGTTCGACCAGTTGGTCGAGCGCCACGGCTGCCGTTCGACAATCGAGTTGGAAAGAGCCCTGGTCAAGGATGAGCTGGTCACCCCCGAAAAGCTCGAAGAAATCAATCTCCGCCGCCTGATCGAAACCTTCATCATCAGCCTGCAGTGGACCAAGGGACAGTATCGCTTCATCCCGACCACGGAAATCACCAGCCAGGAGTTCTTTACCCCCCAGGATGTAAACTTCGTCATCCTCGAAGCGCTGCGCCAGATTGATGAAATGGCGATCATGGAGGAGCGCCTCAAACCGCTTGACCGGCGATTTGAACCCGCTCTCGACCTGATCGAAGCAACACCCGGACAGGACGGCCAAGAGATCTCCTTCGGCAAGCTGGGCCTGGACCGACAGTTCGACCTCGACGAGTTGGAGGTCTACAACCTCTTCAACGGCCTCCGCACTCTCGAAGAAATTCTCAACATCAGCACCCTGGGACGCTTCCACACCTGCCGCATCATCCTCAATTTTCTCGACCGCGGAATCATCACCCCCCCCACCGGGGAACTTCCCAGTTATCGCCAGAAACTCACCCAGGCCAAGTTTTACCAGTACAGCGCCGCCTCCGTCCTGGTGCTCTTCTGCCTCTGCCTGCTGGCCTCGATCATCCTGGCTGCCGGCAACCTGAACACCCGGACCCGGAAAGATTTTTTTCATACCCTGGTCAACAACGTCAAGGCGGTACAGGAAAAACAACTCTTGCAGGCCCAGGAGCTGCTGCTGCGTGACATCGTTGACGAGCAACCCGCCAGGCCCGCCGCATCCCCGCCCGCTCAAGCCCCTTCCAAACCTACATCTTGACATAAAAAATATTTTATGTAATCCTCCTGAAACCTGGTTAAGACAATCACAACCTTGCAAACTGCAAAGTAACTATTCAGCTAAATTCTATCTCCCTTCTTTTAGGAGGGGGCGGGGGTGGTTTTTCTGAGCGGTTTCGAAAAGATTTCGTCGTTTTTCCCAGCGAGCGGGAGCCCATAAGCATTGCAACTGTCTGAGCGTAAGCGAGTTTTGCATGCGCCCAACGGAAGTGCCCTTGGGGTGCGGGCGAA
>WFRT01000061.1 GCA_015486445.1 Pseudomonadota bacterium
ACCCGGATTGTGGCCCACCATCAGCAGGTGGTGCGGTTTGACCAGGAAAGCCTGTCCTCATTGTCCGGCCGAATCCGGGAAAGTCTGAAAGAGGCCGTCTTGAAGGCCTGCAGGGAAGTCGACGGGGTCGTCATCTCGGACTACGGCAAGGGAGTGGTCGAACGGGAGCTTTTTGATCTCCTGCAGGCCGAGTGCCGCAGCCGGGGCCTGTTTCTGGCGCTCGATCCCAAGATCGCCAATTTCGACATCTACCACGATCTTGACCTGGTCACCCCGAACGCGGTCGAGGCCGGCCAGGCCTGCGGCTTCACGGTTACCGGCGAAACCCTGGCGATGGCCGGAAAAACCATCCGCCGGCGTTTTGCCAGCCGTCAACTGGTTATCACCCGGGGGGAGGAAGGCATGGCGATCTTTGCCGAGGGCCGGGAGCCGGTGCTGCTGCCGACCCTGGCCCGGGAGGTTTTCGACGTTACCGGGGCCGGGGATACGGTGATCGCCGTGTTGGGCCTGGCCCTGGCCGGCGGCGCGGAAGCGGACCTGGTCAAGGCCGCGATGCTGGCCAACCTGGCGGCCGGAGTGGTAGTCGGCAAGACCGGCACCGCGACCGCCGACGGCGGCGAGATCATGGCTTACAACCGGCTTGTTTCCCGTCCCCGGGCGGAAAACTGAGCTCATGCGGCCCGGGGCGCAATATTGCCGGCCGGAGCCCGGGGCCCTGCTGGTCAGCGTCCTGGCCCGCGACCAGGCCGTCGCCTTGAGTACCGGACCGGCGCTCGAGGCCGAATTCGGGCCGATCGATTTCTGCTCCTTCTGGCTTCCCTTTGCCCATTCCCGGTACTACCGGGCCGAGATGGGCGATGCGCTGGGGCGCTTCATCTTTTTCTTCGTGCGCCCGCTGGCCCGGGATAAGCTGGTTGAGGCCAAACTGTTCTGTGACCGCCTGGAGGCTGAACTGGCCGAGCCCGGCGGCCGCCGGGTCAATCTCGATCCCGGCTACCTGGCCCTGGAACACCTCGTTCTGGCCTCGACCAAGGCGGTTCCCCACCGTCCCTACCTGGGTTCCGGGATCTATGCCGACCTGACCCTGGTTTTCGAGTGCGGTGATTATATTCCCCTGCGCTGGAGTTATCCCGATTATGCCAGTGATTATGTCCGCAGCCTGTGCGTAACCGTGCGCAACAAGATTCTCAGGCTGCGGAAAGAGAAAAAATGGAGGTAGTGTTTTGCTGGAAACAGAAGATTTGCCGTTCTGGAAAATGCATGGCAGCGGCAACGATTTCATTGTTATCGACAACCGCGGCGGAGCTTTTCCCCGCAATGGCCATGCCGAACTGGTGCCCCGGCTCTGCCGGCGGGGAACCGGGATCGGGGCCGACGGCCTGATCCTGGTCGAGGACGATCCCTACTGCGATTTTCTCTGGCGCTTTTACAATTCCGATGGTTCCGTAGCCGAGATGTGCGGCAACGGGGCCCGCTGCGTGGCCCTGTTCGCCTATTTGACCCGGATTGCCGGCACCGACATGATTTTCCAGACCGCGGCCGGTTCGGTCCAGGCCCAGGTCGAGCGTGACCGGGTGCGGATTGCGATGACCCCGCCCTTCGGCCTGCGCTTAAAGCTTGCTCTCGATGTCGACGCCAGCTTGGAGCGGGTCGATTTCATCAACACCGGGGTGCCGCACGCCGTGGTGATGGTGGATGGGGCTCTCGAGTTGGTCGATGTCGCCGGCCGCGGCCGCGGGATCCGTGAACATGCCGAATTCCGGCCGGCCGGCACCAATGCCGATTTTATCCGGATCGAGGACGAACACCGTTTGGCAATCCGCACCTACGAGCGCGGGGTCGAGGCCGAAACCATGGGCTGCGGCACCGGGGCGGTGGCCGCCGCCCTGGTGGCGGCCGAGGCCGGCCGGGTAACTTCGCCGGTCGAGGTGGTCACCCGGGCCGGGGATCGTTTGACCGTGTATTTCACGAAAACCGGCACCGCCTACCGGGAAGTTTTTCTTGAAGGGGGGGCGGTTATCGTATATAAAGGGGTTTTAGAAGCCGATTTTTTGAGAATTCAGGAGAGCTGACATGTTTCATGGAGCGATGGTGGCGATAGTGACCCCGTTCAGCCAGGGCCGGGTTGACGAAGCGGCCCTGCGGGAGCTGGTCGAATTTCAAATTGCCGGGGGGACCGATGTGATCGTTCCCTGCGGGACGACCGGGGAATCGGCAACCCTCTCCCACGACGAGCACAACCAGGTGGTCGATATCGTGGTCGACGCGGTGGCCGGCCGGGTGCCGGTGATTGCCGGGGCCGGGTCCAACAACACGGCCGAGGCCATCCACCTGACCCGGCATGCCAGAGAGGCCGGGGCCGACGGCGTGCTGCTGATCACCCCCTACTACAACAAGCCTTCCCAGGAGGGACTTTACCAGCATTTCAAGGCGATTGCCGAAAGTGTCGAGATTCCGATGCTGCTCTACAATGTTCCCGGCCGGACCAGCGTCGACCTCCTGCCGGCCACCGTCGGCCGGCTTTCCGAACTGCCCAACATCGTCGGCATCAAGGAGGCTACCGGTTCGATCCAGCGAGCCAGCGAGGTGCTGGAGATGAGCCGGCCCGAATTCGCCCTGCTGTCGGGTGATGATTTTACCTTTTTTGCCCAGATGTGTGTTGGCGGCAAGGGGGTTATTTCGGTCAGCGCCAATATCGCCCCGGAACTGGTGGCCGGCATCTGCGACGCCTTTGCGGCCGGCGACTGGCCGGCCGCGGCGGCCCTGAACCGGAAACTGCAGAAGCTGGCCCGGGCCATGTTCTACGAAACCAACCCGGTGCCGGTCAAGACCGCCCTGGCACTGATGGGCAAAGTTACGGAAGAGCTGCGTCTGCCGCTGGCTCCCTTAA
>WFRT01000062.1 GCA_015486445.1 Pseudomonadota bacterium
GCCCAGGGCGAGGACGTGGTCGCCGGCATCCGCACCCCGCAGCCGATCAACGAGGCCGGCCGCAAGGACTCCGACCTGCCTTCACTCGAAGCCCTGATGCCCGACCTCTACAACCAGCTGGTCGAGGTCTACCAGGAGCTGGAAAAACACTATCGCGACATGCAGGACATGGAATTTACGATCGAGCGCCACAAGCTCTGGCTGCTGCAGACCCGGACCGGCAAGCGCACGGTCAAGGCGGCGATCAAGATCGCCGTCGACATGGTCGGCGAGGGCCTGATTGACAAAAAAGAGGCGGTCCTGCGGGTCGAACCCGACAAGCTCGACAACCTCCTCCACCCGACCCTCGACCCCAAAGCGGAAAAGGTCCTGCTGGCCCGGGGCCTGCCGGCCTCGCCCGGGGCCGCGAGCGGTGAAATCGTCTTCAACGCCGACGAAGCCGAGGAGATGAAGGAAAAAGGCCACAAGGTTATCCTGGTCCGGGCCGAGACCTCGCCCGAGGACATCAACGGCATGAACGCGGCCGAAGGCATCCTGACCTCGCGCGGCGGCATGACCTCGCACGCCGCGGTGGTCGCCCGGGGAATGGGCAAATGCTGCGTGGCCGGCTGTTCCGAGCTGGTCGTCGACTACGAAAACGAGAGTTTCAAGGTCGGTGACAAGGTGCTGAAAAAGGGTGAAATCATTACCCTGGACGGCTCCACCGGCGAGGTTTTCCAGGGTCGGATTCCGACCATCACCCCGCAGTTGACCGGCGATTTCGCCACCTTCATGAGCTGGGCCGACGAGTTCCGGCGCCTCAAGGTCAGAACCAACGCCGACACCCCGCATGACGCCGGCGTGGCCCGCGAATTCGGGGCCCAGGGCATCGGCCTCTGCCGGACCGAACACATGTTCTTTGAAGAGAGCCGGATCAGGGCGGTGCGGGAAATGATCCTGGCCGACTCCCAGGCCGGTCGGGAACACGCCCTGGCCAAGATCAAACCGGAACAGAAGAAGGATTTCATCGGCATCTTCACGGCCATGGACGGCCTGCCGGTGACCATCCGCCTGCTCGATCCGCCGCTGCATGAATTCCTCCCCCAGGAGGAGGCCGACATCATCGAGCTGGCCCGCATCATGGAGGTTTCGGTCGAGGCCCTGAAAGAAAGAACCGAGGCCCTGCACGAGTTCAACCCGATGCTCGGCCACCGCGGCTGCCGCCTCGGCATCGCCTATCCCGAGATCTACGACATGCAGGTCCGGGCCATCATGGAAGCGGCCTGCGAGTGTGCCGCCAACGGTGTCAAGGTCGAACCCGAGATCATGATCCCGCTGGTTGCCCACGTCAACGAGCTGAAGTTTCTCAAAGACCGGACGGTGGCCATCTGCGATGAGATCATTGCCGCCGCCGGGATTAAACTCAAATACATGGTCGGCACCATGATCGAGCTGCCGCGGGCCGCGCTGACCGCCGACGCCATCGCCGCCGAGGCCGAATTCTTCTCGTTCGGCACCAACGACCTGACCCAGACCACCTTCGGCCTGAGCCGGGACGACGCCGGCAAGTTCCTGCCGACCTACGTTGAGCAAAAGATATTCCCTTCCGACCCCTTCGTCTCGATCGACATCGACGGGGTCGGCGCCCTGGTTGAGATCGGGGTGACCCGGGGCCGCTCGACCCGTCCGAACCTCAAGGTCGGCATCTGCGGCGAGCATGGCGGTGAACCAAAGTCGATCGCCTTCTGCCACAAAACCGGGCTCGACTACGTCAGCTGTTCGCCGTTCCGGGTTCCGATCGCCCGCCTGGCCGCAGCCCAGGCGGCAATTGCCGACAACTGATTCAGGGTCCCGGAACACCGGGCGGAGTCAAACAACCGTGGCAGCCATACAGTTGCAGGTTTACGAAACCCTGCTGGCGGCTTTCGGGCCCCAGGGGTGGTGGCCGGCCGAAACCCCGGAAGAGGTGATCATCGGTGCCCTGCTGACCCAGAATACGGCCTGGGACAATGTCGAAAAGGCACTTGGCAACCTGCGCCGCCGCCGACTTGTCGACTTTGAAAAGCTTTCCGGCTTGCGGGACGAACTCTTAGAGGAGTTGATCCGCCCTTCCGGCTACTTCCGCCAGAAAAGCCGGCGCCTGAAAAACCTGGCGATAAAGATCACCTCAGCCGGCGGTCTGCGCGGGCTCGTCGGGATGCCCACACTACGCCTGCGTGACTGGCTTCTGGAAATCAACGGCATCGGTCCGGAAACCGCCGACAGTATCCTGCTTTACGCTTTCGCCCGGCCGGTGTTCGTAATCGATGCCTACACCTTGAGAATCTGCGGCCGGCACGGCTGGCTGCCAGAGCCTACGGGTTACAACGAAGCCCAGGCCTGGTTCAGCGACAAGCTGCCGGCCGACAGCGACCTGTTCAACGAGTACCACGCCCTGCTGGTTCGCACCGGCAAGGAGTTCTGCCGACCCCGCCGGCCGGCCTGCTGCAGCTGTCCGCTGGCCGGATTTACACCGATTTTCGCTCCCGACACAATTTGAGGACAACCAGCCCATGAGTAAACCGGAAAACAGCAGCCTCAACCCCACCACGGTGATCGATGCCAACAAGGCGATCTTCGACAAGATCTTCAAGGAGAACCAGGAACTGCGGGAAAAAAATCAGGAACTGACCCGCTCCCTGGCCAACTTCGAACGCCTGGCCCGGCAGCGGGAGGAGCAGCAGCGGCGCTTTGACCTCCTGGAAGAAAGCATCTTAAACTGCAGCGGTGATCTCATCGCCCTGCTCTCCGAACTCACCCAGATCATGACCGTGGCCTTCAGCATCCCGACAATCAGCATCGCCCTGCTCGATGATCTGCGGGAGAATTTCTCCCCCGAGATTTCGGAATGCACCGATTTTGAACTGGAAAACCAGGTGCCGACCCTGACCTTTATCTCGGAAAACCATTACCGCCAGTTTTTTGCCGACCAACAGCCCCTGATTACCGCGGAACCGGAATACCTGCTGCGCCGGATGTTCGCCAAGCCGGACCGGGACGAAATCCTCTCCGCCGCCTTCATTCCCCTGCTCTGCCGGGGCCGGAGCATCGGCCTGCTCAACATGGGCAGCCCCGACCCGGAGAAGTTCGTGCCCGGCACCGCCACCAACGCGGTCGAGAGCCTGGGCCGCAAACTTGCGATCGTCATCGAGAACTCCCTGCTCACAGCCCGGCTCCAGAGCCTCACCCGGATCGACCGCCTGACCGGCCTGTTCAACCAGCGCACCCTCAACGAGATCCTGCCGATCGAATTTGCCCGCGCCGAACGCTACCACCAGCCCTTGAGCCTGCTCAAGATCGCCTTCGAAAACTTCAACGAAGTCGCCGCCAACCATGGCCGGGAGGCCACCGACCGCATCGCGGCCGCGATCGGCAGGATCATGAAAAAGAATCTTCGCCGCCACGACATCGCCTTCTACTGCGGCAGCAACAATTTCTATGCCCTGCTGCCGTCGACCAACCATGACCAGGGTCTCAAGGTAATCGACAAACTGGTCCGGATCAGCTCGGAAACCCGGGTCGAGGTCACCCCGGGAACCACGATCATGCTCGAACTGGCCGCCGGCCTGGCGGCCTGGCCGGCCCCCGGGATCAAGACCCATGAAAACCTGCTCCAGGCGGCCAGCGACCTCTCCTGCAGCCGGGAGCCCGGCAACTGAAGCCTGCGTTACCCGAACTCGTCTCCAGCAAAAAGCCCGCCGCTTCCCAAGCAGGAAACAGCGGGCTTTTTTCATCTTGTCTTCCTTCTCCCCCGGCCTCTCCCGGCCGCCGGCGCCGCAAAGCCCGGTCGGATCAATACAGGACCCGCTCCCGGGTACAGGTAAACCTGAGCAGCTCGCCCTGGCGTTCAACCAGCAGATCGACAGGCTTGCCCTCGCGACCGCGAATCAGTTCCACCACTTCGGCCGGGGAAGCGTCATCGACCGCGACCCCGTCAACCGCCAACAGACGGTCGCCAGGTTCGAGACCCTCGCGGGCGGCCGGGGAGTCATCGAGGACGGCGGCAATCACGCAGCCGCCCTTTTCGGGATCGGACATCAGGCGGGCGCCGATGCCGACGAGGGCGAAATGAAACTTGCCCCCGGC
>WFRT01000063.1 GCA_015486445.1 Pseudomonadota bacterium
GCTTCCCGCCGCAGCTTCTCCTTGGTCCACTCTTCGTACTCCCGGCGCCGGGCCTTGTAGCGCCGGTAACGCTCGGGCCCGATCAGGGTGCGGATAGCCGGACCGTAGTCGGGCTGGGCGGCATCGTAGTAAACCTGGCGTACCACCCGGCCGCCCCAGGCCTCCACCCGCCCGGTAAAATCGACGGCAAACTCCCGGCCATAACGGTTGCGGGGAACCAGCAGGGCAAAATTCTCCAGCCCCAGCCGCAGCATTGCCAGCCGGGCCAGGCAGTCGGCCTGGTTGCGGATCGTCGGGTAATGCAGAAACACCTTATCGTAGCGTTCCGGATCGTGGAGCAGGGGGCTCAAGCTGATCATGGCAACCCCGAGGCTCTGGGCCTCGACCGCGGCATAGTTGGCGGCCTTGCCGGTATAGGGCCCGATAATCAGGCTGACCTTTTTCTCCTTGACCAGATAATCGACCCCGGCCCGGGCCTTTTCCCCCTCGCCGGCGGTATCGTAAACCAGAAGGCGGATCCGCACCCGGGCCGTCCCGCTGCCCCGGTAAGCCAGGACTGCCGCCTGGTCTTTTTCCTCCGGTGCCTTTTCCGCCGGCAAACCAGCCGCTTGCGGCTTCTCCCCGCCGGCGGCCGAATCCCCCGCCGCCGGGGCCGGAGACGGGGCGGGCTCAGGCTTTTCGGGATAGACCCCCAGGGCCAGTTCCATGCCCCGCAACAGGTATTTACCGGCCCGGGCGTTGGAGCCGCTCAAAGGCAAAAGGCAGCCGATGGTTATCCGGGGACCGGCCGCGGCCGCCTCCCGCTCCAGCAACTCCCGGGCCTGGGTTTTGACCTCGTCATTTACCGGGCAGTTGACCAGCTGGCGGGCCAGGTCATGCAGTAAAAATTTTCCCGCCGCCCCGGGCCGGCCCTGCAGGCGGGTAAAATACTCGGCCGCGACCCGGCATTTCAGGGTTTCATCCTGCTCCCGGCGCCACCAGTCGTCCAGGGAATCTTCGGAAAGCCGGGAAAGCAGCAGGGTAAAACGGTCGGCAAGTTCGCTCGAGGGGTGTTCAAGATAATTTTTTTCCACCACCTTCAAAGCGGCATCGTAGTCGCCCCGGCGTTCCAGCCGGTCCACCTCTAAACGCCAGGGTGATTCCGCCGGCCGGCGCACCGGCTCCTCGACCCGGCCCGGGTAGGCCGCCTCCCGGCCACTCTCCTGTTCGGCACAGCCGGCCAGCAGCAGGCCGGTTAAAAAACACGCCAGCATTACGCCAAGAAGCTTGCCTTTCATCGGTCCGTCACCTCATCCTGCGGTAAAGCCCTCTCCCGCCGACCTCAAGCCGGCAAAACCTCGGGTGGAATCCTTTAATATCCGGATATTCTGCACATATCCCACGACTTCCGTCAACCAAAAAATCGACTCCCGGCCGCCCCGGCAGCGGTTTGTCCCGGGCCCCGGACCAAATAATTGTAACTATTCAGCTAAATTCTATCTCCCCTCTTTCAGGAGGGGGCGGGGGTGGTTTTTCGGAGCGGTTTCGGAAAGATTTCGTTGTTTTTCCCAGCGAGCGGGAGCCCATAAGCATTGCAACTGTCTGAGCGTAGCGAGTTTTGCATGCGCCCAACGGAAGTGCCCTTGGGGTGCGGGCGGAGCGAGCGCGTGGAAAAACAGAAATCTTAACGCTTAGCGAAGAAAAGCCGCGCCCGACCCCGGATTTGGCTGAATAGTTACCAAATAATTTTACTTTTATGTTTCGTTTGCCGATGTTAATATATCGGCCACTCCAGTCAAGCTACCTCAACCTTTCCCGCAGCCGCCCGGCCGCCACCGGCCCGGCGCCGGGCAGAAAGTCCACGGTGCGTATCTATTCCCGCTATCTCCTAAAGGAGATGCTGACCATTTTCGCTCTGAGCCTGCTGGCCCTGGTCTCGATCTACCTGCTGGTCGATTTTTTCGCCAAGGTCGACAATGCCATGGAAAACCATGCCGGCTGGCTGCCCCTGTTCCTCTTCCTGCTCAACCAGGTGCCTTTCATCCTCGGCAAATTCATCCCCCTGGCCCTGCTGCTGGCCACCATGCTGAGCCTGGGCGGAATGGCTCAAAACAACGAAATTGTCGCCTTCCAGGCCGGGGGCCTGAGCCTTTTCCGTCTGGCCCTGCCGCTGGCCGGGGCCGGAGTCGTCATGGCTTTTGTAACCTTTGCCATCAACAACAACATCGTCCCGGTCACAAGTCTTAAGGCAGACCACTTAAAAACCGTTTCCATCCGCGGGAACAAAGAGAAAAACCTTTACAATCTCAAGAGCTTATGGTATACGGGCCGAAATAAAATCTACTATTTCGCAGACCTTGATCCGGCTCGCCGGAGCATTGGCCGGGCCCGGCTCTACCGCTTTTCCCCGGACCACCGGCTCAAACAGCGACTCGATCTCGAAAATCTGACCTACAATCCGGCAAAACATGAATGGACCGCCGCCCGGGCTCAGATTCGCGAATTCACTTTCAACAACGGCTTTACCAACGTCAGCGGCTACCACCAGAGCCACAACCGGAAAATCGCAATCAGCGAACGTTTCAGGGACTTTTTGGTGCCCCGCATTGAACCGGACCGGATGACCCTGAAAAAATTGGAAAAATATATCAGCAAGGCCCGGAGTACCGGGCTGCCCTACATGAAATACACGGTCGAGGTCTACAACCGACTGCTCTACCCGTGCTCCTGCGTCCTGATGATCCTGCTGGCCATCCCCTTTTCCCTCTCCTCCCGGCGTTCCGGGGGCGCGGCCCGGGGCATCGCGGTCAGCCTGGGACTGGGATTTTCCTTCTGGGTGGTCCTCTCGATCTCCCTGGCCCTGGGCCAGGGGCGCCTGGTCAGCCCGCTGGCGGCGGCGGTTGCGCCCTATCTGCTTTACGGCGGATTCGCCCTTTACATGCTGCGCCAGAAAGTTTGACAAACCTGCAACCCCAAGCAACCACACTGGAGATAACACCAATGTCCCTGCCCCAGGATACCATGGAACAGCTGAAAGAGATTGAGGAAACCGTAGACACCTACAGGGGGTATCTTTGATCTCGACAGTCTGAATGAAAGGCTCCGGGAGATCGAGGACATCACTTCCGGGGAAAATTTCTGGGGTGACCCGGACAAGGCCCGCGACATCCTCAAGGAAAGCACCGGCATCAGCCGGGAGATCGAACGCTGGCAAAAGATCGAAACCGGCCTCGAGGAGGTGCGCCTGCTGGCCGAGATGCTGAAAGACGAGGAAGACCGCGAGAGCCTCGAAGACCTCAACCGCCAGCTCCACCGGCTGCAGCGGGAGTTGACCCTGGTCCGCCTGGAAAAATTGATGTCGGGCGAACATGACGCCGGCAACGCCATCGTCAGCATCAATGCCGGGGCCGGCGGCACCGAGGCCCAGGACTGGGCCGAAATGCTCCTGCGGATGTATCTGCGCTGGGCCGAAAAAAGGGGCTGGAAGACCGAGATCATCGACATCCTGCCGATGGACGAGGGGGGCCTCAAAAGTGTTGTCTTCACGGTCTCCGGGGATCACGCCTTCGGCAACCTGCGCTCCGAAAGCGGCATCCACCGCCTGGTCCGGATCTCCCCGTTCGACGCCGGCAACCGGCGCCACACCTCGTTCGCCTCGGTCTACGTCTGCCCCGAGATCGACGACAGCATCGAGATCGAGATCCAGGATTCCGACTTGCGGATCGACACCTACCGGGCCAGCGGGGCCGGCGGCCAGCACGTCAACAAAACCGATTCCGCGGTGCGCATCACCCACCTGCCGACCGGCATTGTCGTGCAGTGCCAGAACGAGCGCTCGCAACACAAGAACCGGGCCATGGCGATGAAAATCCTGAAAGCCCGAATCTACGAGAAGGAACTCGAGGAGCGACGCCGGGAGCAGGAAAAGATCGAAAATTCGAAAATGGATATCGCCTGGGGCAGCCAGATCCGCTCCTACATCCTCCACCCCTACCAGCTGGTCAAGGATCACCGCACCGAGTATGAAACGAGCAACGTCAACCAGGTTCTGGACGGCGGTCTCGACCCCTTCGTCGAAGCCTATCTCCTGCAGCAGATGCAGCAGAACCTGCCCCGTTGACGGCCCGGCCGGCCCGGTTTCCTGAACCTCAACCTGAACGGAGCGCCTTCATTGCTGACCGAACAACTCGTTGAAACCTTTCCCGGGGCCGGCACGCCGGCCGGCGTACGCCTGCTGCCGCTGGGCGGCCTGGGCGAAATCGGCATGAACCTGATGGCCCTGGAGTATGAAAACGAGATCATCATTGTCGACTGCGGCCTGATGTTTCCCGAGCCCTACATGCTCGGCGTCGACATCGTCATTCCCGACATCAGCAGCCTGCTCCAGCGCCAAAAAGATATCCGGGCGATCATCCTGACCCACGGCCACGAAGACCATATCGGGGCCCTGCCTTTCATTCTTCCCCAACTCGAGGTCCCGGTCTACGGTACCGAGCTGACCATCGCCATGGTCCGGCGCCGGCTCGAGGAACACAACCTCGAAGAGCTCTGCGAACTCAACGTCATCAGCCCGGGAGAGACCCTGGAGACGGCCAACTTTTCCGTCGAATTCATCGCCGTGGTCCACTCCATTCCCCAGGGCGTGGCCCTGGCGATCACGACCCCGGCCGGGCTGATCATCCACTCCGGCGATTTCAAGATCGACTACACCCCGCTGGCTGGGCCAAAAACCGATTTGAACCGCTTCGCGGAACTGGGCCGCCAGGGGGTCGACCTGCTCCTGGCCGACAGCACCAACGTCGAAAACCGGGGTTCAGCAACCAGCGAAATAGAACTGCGCAAGGCTTTTTCCGAGCACCTGGCCGCGGCCCCGGGACGGGTGATCATCACCCTTTTCTCCTCCAATCTCAACCGCATCCAGGAAATCATCCGCTTGAGCCGGGAACAGGGCCGCCGGGTGGCGATTCTCGGGCGCAGCCTGCACAACAACACCCTGATCGCCCGAGAAATCGGGATCCTGAAGATTCCGGGCGACACCCTGATCGACATCGAGGACATCGGCTTCTACCCCCACGACCAGGTCACCGTCATCACCACCGGCAGCCAGGGCGAACCCTTCTCCGGGCTCTCCCTGATCGCCTCCAACAAGAGCAAGTGGATCAGGATCGAACCGGATGACACGGTGATTTTTTCTTCCCGTTTCATCCCCGGCAACGAAAAAGCGATCAGCGGCCTGCTCAACCGGCTCTCGCGCCAGGGGGCCCGGCTGCTCTACCAGCCGATCGCCTTCACCCACGTCTCCGGCCACGCCTGCCGGGAGGAGTTGAAGCTGCTCATCAACCTGGTCAAACCCCGCCATTTCATCCCGATCCACGGTGAATACCGCCATCTCGATCTCCATGCCCGCCTCGCCGGCGAACTCGGGATCCCGGCTGAACACACCCTGGTGGCAACCGACGGCGAACTGATCGAACTCAATGAAAAAGGGCTGCTCCGGCTGGGACGGGTCGAGTACGGCAAAATCCTGATCGACGGCAAGGGGGTCGGAGAAATCGACTTCGCGACCCTGCACGACCGCCGCCACCTCTCTCACAACGGCATGATACTGATCGTGGTGGGCATCAACGAGAGTTCCGGGGAGATCGTCTACGGCCCAGAGCTGACCACCCGGGGCGTGGTCGCCGACGACAACGAAACCATCATTGAAGAGGCCCGGCGCCTGGTCAGCGAAACCCTTGAAGCCATTCCCGCCCCGGAACGCCGTGACTGGATCGAGCTGAAAACCTCCCTGCGCCGCTGCCTGAAGAAATATTTCCGCACCATCCTGGAAAAAAAGCCGATCATCCTGCCCGTCATCATCGAGCTCTGAACCCTGAGACTGCAGGCACCGGCCGAAAACGGTAGACCGGTGCCGGGCAACCCGAAAACATCGACCTGAAACGGAAGCCGGAAGCCATGCCATCTTTTCCCAGCATCACCATCAAGCGCCAGGAATGGAAAGCCGAAATGACCGGCATTCTCTTCCTGGGCCTGGCCGTCTTCTTTTTCATGGCCCTGCTCTCCTATTCCCCCCTCGACCCCTCGCTCAACCACAGCGTCAGCGGCCGGGTCGAAATCAGCAACCTGGCCGGCCGCATCGGGGCCCTGGTTGCCGATCTGCTTTTCCAGGGGGTCGGCTTCGGCGCCTTCATCCTGCCCTGCTACCTGGTCGGGGTCTTTGTCGGCCTGATCAGCAACAAGCAATTTCCTCCGCTAAGCAGTATCGGCGGGGCCCTGAGCCTGGTTTTCTGCGTTGCGATCTGGAGCTTTCTGCTGCAACCCACCTGCATGATCCAGGGCACCGAAGTTTTTACCGGCGGCTTCGTCGGCGAACTCATCGGCCAGAACCTGCTGGAACTTTTCAACCCGATCGGCACCTACCTGCTGATGAGCGTCCTGATCGCCATCTCGCTGATTGTCACCACCCACATTTCGCCGGTAAAGATCGCCGGCCTCTGCCTGAGTTCACTGGTCGCCGGCGGCCGCCTGCTGCTCCGGGCCGGAGGCTGGCTCGCCACCCTGGCGGGCCGCCGCGGGAAACGCCCGTCCGCCCCGGAAATCGTTATCGACGACGATTCCGAGCAAAACCTCCCGGGACCGAAAAGGCGAAAAAAGATAAAGATCACCAAGCCCCATTTCGAGCCTCCCAGGGAGGCCCCCATGAACCAGGGCAACCTGCCTTTTTTAAGGGAGAGCGGGCGCATCACGCTGCCCAGCCTGAGCCTGCTCGAAGACCCTTCACCCAATCGCAAAAAAGGCCCCGACAAGGAGGCCCTGCAGCTCAAGTCCCAGCAGCTGGAAAGCAAGTTGCGCGATTACGGGGTCGAGGGCCGGGTGGTCGAGGTCCACCCCGGCCCGGTGGTCACGATGTACGAGTTCCAGCCGGCCGCCGGTATCAAGCTGAGCAAGATCAACTCGCTGGCCGACGACCTCGCCCTGGCGATGAGCGCCATGTCGGTACGCATCGTCGCCCCGATCCCGGGCAAGGCCGTGGTCGGCATCGAGATTCCCAACCTCGATCGCGAGGACGTCAATTTCAAGGAACTGCTGCTGAGTGAAAACTACCAGAAGAGCAAATCGATCCTGCCCCTGGCCCTGGGCAAGGAGATCGACGGCGTACCGATGATCTCCGACCTGGCCAAAATGCCCCACCTGCTGATTGCCGGCTCGACCGGCTCCGGCAAGAGCGTCGGCATCAACTGCCTGATCTGCAGCATCCTCTTCAAGGTAACCCCGGAACAGGTAAAATTCATCATGGTCGACCCCAAGCGCCTCGAGCTTTCGGTCTACAACCATATTCCCCACCTGCTCCTGCCGGTGGTCACCAATCCCAAGCGGGCCGCGGCCGCCCTGGCCTGGGCGGTCGAGGAGATGGAGCGCCGCTACAGTCTGATGTCGGAGTCCGGCACCCGCAATATTGCCTCATATAACCGCTACGTGGAAAAGGAACTCATTCGCCAGCGCCGCAACGCGACCCCGGCGGAAAACAAACCGGCACCAGACCCGGCTGCAGAAACCGGGGAAAACACCCCGCCCCTGGAAAAACTGCCCTACATCGTCATTATCATCGACGAGCTTGCCGATCTGATGATGGTCGCCTCCAAAGAGGTCGAGGAATCGATCACCAGGCTCGCCCAGATGGCCCGGGCCGCCGGCATCCACCTGATTCTCGCGACCCAGCGCCCCTCGGTCGATGTTATCACCGGCCTGATCAAGGCCAATTTTCCGGCCCGGATCTCCTTTCGGGTATCGTCGAAGATCGACTCCCGCACGATCCTCGACGCTTCCGGGGCCGAACACCTGCTGGGCAACGGCGACATGCTGCTCCTCAATCCCGGCAGTTCCAGCTTCACCCGTCTGCACGGCGCTTTCATCAGTGATGAAGAGATCAAAAACCTTACCGAATACCTGCGCAGCCAGGGCCTGCCGGAATACCACGAGGAGATGCTGGAAAAACATGAAGAGGCCTTGAACAAAAGCCGGAAGCGGGGATCCCGCGGGGCGGCCGGAGGCGGCGAGAACGGCAGCCGGGATGAAGATGAAGGATACGACGAACTTTACGACGAGGCCGTGGCTTTTGTCTCCCGGCTCAAAGGAGCCTCGGCTTCGATGCTGCAGCGCAAGTTCAAGATCGGCTACAACCGGGCCGCCCGGATCATCGAGACGATGGAACGGGAAGGGGTGGTCGGCCCCTCCGAAGGCAGCAAACCCCGCAAGATCCTGATCTCACCGATCGGCGAGTAAAAAGGCCAGTCTCGCGGCCGCTCTCCGGCCGGGATTGAACACTCCCCTCCTACATGCTACATGAACAGGGAAAGAAACATCGTCGACATGCGGAAAACGACGTTGGGCGGGGTCCCGCCGCGCAGGTAGATGTCATCTTCGATCCGGGTCAGGACCCGGGTCATCAGGACTTCGTAGCCCATGTTGAGATGACCGTCCGGGGCGCAGGCGTTGGTCAGAAAGAGCAGCCGGCCCTGGCTGTCGCGGTAAACCTTAAGGCGCCAGTTGACCTGCTTCAGGTTGCTGTAAAGCCGTTCCAGGCGCCGGGGAGACACCTGCAGGGAAGTCAGCAGGGTCGAGTCGTCCTGCGGTCCATTGCGGCCATAGCCTTCGTCGATGCTTTTCCGCAGCCCCAGGGCCAGCAGCAGAACCCGGTCGGAATAGCCGGGGTCCGGGGCGAAGGCCGCCGTCAGGATCTCATGCGAAGGCTGGTGGTCGTAAGGCGTCCCGGGATCGGTCCGCTCCAGGAAAACCGCGCGAAGCTTGGCCTGGCGCGCGGCGACATCGGGCTCGTACTTCGGATTCTTGCGGTAAAGCCGGCTGCAGAAATCCTGGAGACAGGCATAGTTCCGCCGCATATGGTGATGAATCAGCAGAACGTCGGCCGGGGTCAGGATCCCTTTCATACCGCCCCGGGTGCCGCAGGCGGACAGAATTACCAGGAAACAGCAGAACACAATCCAGAACCGGCCGCGGCCGGTAAAGCCCTTTCCCAGGCCGGGCGGCAAGAACCCGGTCTTTTTCATGACCACGGCCGCCCCCTCCTGAAAGAGGGGAGATAAAATTTGGCTGAATAGTAACAAAAAATCATTGCCGGAAGCGAAATTATAAAGTAGTATCCCGGATCGTTTTATTTATTGGGTGGTCTGTGCAGAACCCGCTCCGGACGCAATCTCACTATACTCCAGCCCGATTCCCCGCGACAAGCAGTTTTTCGCAAAACCTCCCGGCCGGGCCGGTTGGCGCCGGGACGGCAGCGGGCCAGGTTCCGCCGGACCATAAGCAACCCTTACAACCAGACAAAGGAAAACGAGATGCCACAGGAAGAACACGCAGCCGAGACCATGAAGATTTCCACCAGCCCCGACGGTGAGGAGTTTCGCCTGCCGACAACAGCCGACTACGAGCGGGAAAATCAGCGCCTGCATGATCTGGCAGCCGGACAGAAAGCCCTGGGCCGGGAAATCGTCGTCGTCATGGGGGTCGGGTTCGTCGGCGCGGTGATGGCCGGCGTGGTCGCCGATGCGGTCGACAAGAAGACCGGCGAGCCCGGCAAGTTCGTCATCGGCATGCAGCGGCCCTCGGTCCGCTCTTTCTGGAAGATCCACTACTTAAACCGCGGCGTCGCCCCGGTCGAGGCCGAGGACCCCGAGGTCGCGCCGTTGATCGAGCGCTGCGTCCGGCAGAAAAAAACCCTGACCGCGACCTTCTCCTACGAGGCCCTGAAACTGGCCGACGTGGTGGTGGTCGACGTCCAGTGCGACTACCTCAAGGAGTGCCTCGGCAACGTCCGCAAGGGCCGGGCCGACATCGCCGCCCTCGAGGAAAGCCTGAAGATCATCGGCGACCACATCGGTCCCGACTGCCTGGTGCTGATCGAAACCACGGTGCCGCCCGGCACCACCGAGTACGTCGCCTACCCGATCATCAAGCGGGCCTTTGCCGCGCGGGGGCTTGACGACTGCGAACCGCTGCTGGCCCACTCCTACGAGCGGGTCATGCCGGGGCGCGAGTACGTCGCCTCGATCCGCGACTTCTGGCGGGTCTGCAGCGGCATCAATGAAAGCGCCCGGGAGCGGGTGGAAAAATTTCTCTCCGACGTGCTCAACGTCGAAAAGTTTCCCCTGACCGTGATGGACCGGCCGATCGAGAGCGAAACCTGCAAGATCGTCGAAAACTCCTACCGGGCCACGACCCTCGCCTTCCTTCACGAATGGAGCCTGTTCGCCGAGCGCAACGGGGTCGACCTGCCCAAGGTCATCGAGGCGATCAAGGTGCGCCCGACCCACTCCAACATCATTTTCCCCGGCCCCGGCATCGGCGGCTACTGCCTGCCCAAGGACGGCGGCCTCGGGGTCTGGTCCTACCACACCCTGATGGGCTTCGAGGACGACATCTTCAAGATCACCCCGCTGGCCATCGACATCAACGACACCCGGGCCCTGCACGTCGCCGGCCTGGTCCGCGACGGCCTCCGCAACCAGGGCAAGATCGTCGCCGCCTCGCGGGTCCTGGTGCTCGGCGCCTCCTACCGTGAGGATGTCGGCGACACCCGCTACAGCGGCTCCGAACTGATCGTCCGGAAACTTGCCGAAATGGGAGCCGAGGTCCTGGTCCACGACCCCTATGTCAAGCACTGGTGGGAGTTGGAAAAGCAGGACAGCTACCCGGCCCCGGGCCACTCCTGGGCCCGTTTTTTCCGCAACCAGGAAGAGCTGACCAAAACCCGGGTGAGTTCCGACCTGGCCGCCTCGCTCAAGGGGGTCGACGCCGTCGTCTTCGCCGTCCGCCACGAGGCCTACCGGAAGCTCACCCCGGCCGAAGTGGTGCGGATGATCGGCGGCCCGGCCGTGGTCATCGACTGCTTCGCGATGTTTTCCGACGACATGATCCGCGACTATTTCGCCCGCGGCTGCGAGGTCAAGGGGCTTGGCCGGGGCCACATGAAGCGCCTCAAGGAGGAACGCTCGAACCGGACCTGAGCCTTTCAACCACCCAGAAAAGAAACAAAAAGCCGGTTTTTCAACCGGCTTTTTGTTGGCCGCGACGGCACCAACGATCAGGGCTTAAGAAAAATGATTTTTTCGGGAGACAGCAGGAAAAAAGTGTTATAAGAGTTTTTATAGACTTCATCAAATATTCATTGAGAAAATGTTATCTGCAACAGTAAAAAACAAAACAGAAAGAGAACCGCATGCGAAGTGATTTCCTGCCCTTTTCCCGGCCCGCCATCAGCGAGGCCGAAATTGCCGCCGTGGCCGAGGTTCTGCGCTCCGGCTGGATTACCACCGGGCCCCAGTGCCGGGCCTTCGAACAGGAGTTCCAGGCCTATTGCCGGGCCGCCGGGGCCGTGGCCGTGAATTCGGCCACGGCGGGGATGCACATCATGCTCAAGGCCCTCGGCATCGGCCCGGGCGATGAGGTCATCACCCCGTCTTTGACCTGGGTGTCAACCGTCAATTTGATCACCCTGGCCGGGGCGACGCCGGTGTTTGCCGATGTCGACCGCGACACCCTGATGGTCACGGCCGCCACCGTCGAACCCTGCCTGAGCCCCCGCACCCGGCTCATCATCCCGGTCCATTTCGCCGGCGCCGCCCTCGATCTCGACCCCTTGCACAAGCTCGCTGAAAAAGCCGGCGTGCCGCTGCTCGAAGACGCCGCCCATGCCGCCGGGAGTGAATACCGGGGCCGGAAAATCGGCGCCGCGGGCTCGGCGATTTTTTCCTTTCACCCGATCAAGAACCTGACCTGCGGCGAAGGCGGGATGATCCTGGCCGAAGACCGCGCCCTGCTCGAAAAGCTCCGCCGGCTCCGTTTCCACGGCCTCGGGGTCGACGCCCACGACCGCGACACCCAGGGCCGGGCGCCCCAGGCCGAAGTGCTGGAGCCCGGCTACAAATACAATCTTACCGACATCGCCGCAGCCCTCGGCCGGGGCCAGCTGGCAAGGCTTGATGATTTCATCGTCAGACGCCGCCGGCTGGCCGAGCGCTACCATGAGCGCCTGGCCGAAATCGACGAGTTGCACCCGCTCAAGGTGCCCGACTACCCGATGCGCCACGCCTGGCACCTGTTCATCGTCCGTCTCGCAAAGGCGGCCGGCGTGGCCGGGCGGGAAGCTTTCATGGCCGGCCTGAAGGAGAGAAATATCGGCACCGGCATCCATTTCAAGGCCGTCCACGAACAGAAGTTCTACCGCGAAACCCTGAAGATAAAACCGGGGAGCCTGCCGGCGACCGAGTGGAACTCGGCCCGGCTCTGTTCCCTGCCGCTGTTTCCCGAAATGACCTTTGACGATGTCGATGACGTGGTCAACGCGATCAAGGAGGTCCTGGCATGAAATCCTCCCCCGCCACCCCTGAACTTTCAATTGTCGTCCCGGTCTTCAACGAGCGGGAGTGCCTGCCGGAACTGCTCGAGCGCACCTTTGAGGCGGCCCGCAAGTGCCGGCGGCCCTTCGAATTCATCCTGGTCGACGACGGCAGCCGGGACGGCTCGCGGGAGATGATAATCGAGGCCGCCGAGCAGCATCCCGACGAGGTTGTCGCGGTCATCCTGAACCGGAACTACGGCCAGCACGCCGCGGTCATCGCCGGGCTGGAACAGAGCCTGGGCGAGATTGTCGTCACTCTCGACGCCGATCTCCAGAACCCGCCGGAAGAGATCCCCCGGCTGGTGGCCGCAATGGACCAGGGGGTCGACGTCGTCGGCACCGTGCGCCAGAACCGGAAAGACTCATTTTTCCGGCGGGCGGCCTCGGCCCTGGTCAACTGGATGGTGCAGAAGGCCACCGGCGTCATGATGCATGACTACGGCTGCATGCTCCGGGCCTACCGGCGGCCGATCGTACAAGCCCTGCTCCAGTGCCGCGAACGCTCGACCTTCATCCCGATCCTGGCCAACAGCTTTGCCGCCAGTACGGCCGAGATCCCGGTACGCCACGCCAGCCGGGAATTCGGGCAGTCGAAATACAGCCTTTTCAAGCTGATCTCCCTCCAGTTCGACCTTTTGACCTCGATGTCGACCTTTCCCCTGCGCCTGCTCTCGATCATGGGAACCATCATCGCCTTGAGCGGCATCGGGTTCGGGGTTCTGCTGATGATTTTGCGTTTCGTCTTCGGGGCGCAGTGGGCCGCGAACGGGGTCTTTACACTGTTTGCCATTCTCTTTGTTTTTATCGGAGCGCAGTTTATCGGCTTAGGGCTGCTTGGTGAGTATATCGGCCGCATCTATCACGACGTCCGGGCCCGGCCCCGTTTTTTCATCCGGGAGATCCGCCGGCGGGGCGAGAAACTCGACAAAAGTTCTCAGAACTGCTATCAGGCGGCGGAAACCGTCTCTTCCAACCTCAACAGGGAAAAGTAATGAAAGCCATCGTTTTTGCCTACCACGACATCGGCCGGGTCGGGCTTGAAAGCCTCATCGAACAGGGTTTTGAGATCGCTGCCGTAATCACCCACGAGGACGACCCGCAGGAAAACACCTGGTTTGCCTCGGTCGCCGAATTCGCGGCCCGAAACGAGATCCCGGTCTACGCGCCCCGGGACGTCAACCACCCGCTCTGGGTCGAACGCCTCGAGCGGCTGGAAGCGGATGTTATCTTTTCGTTTTACTATCGCAACCTGCTCAGCCCGCAGATCCTCGGGCTGGCCCCGGCCGGAGCCTTCAACCTGCACGGCTCACTGCTGCCCCGCTACCGCGGCCGCTGCCCGGTCAACTGGGTGCTGGTCAAGGGCGAAAAAGAGACCGGCGTCACCCTGCACCACATGACGGAAAAACCGGATGCCGGCGCGATTGTCGGCCAGAAAGCGGTGGCCATCGCCGACGACGACACTGCCTTGAGCCTGCATCGCAAGCTCGCCACAGCGGCCGCCGGGCTGCTGGCCGAACAGCTTCCGAAGATCAAGGCCGGAAACTATGAAACCACCCCGCAGGATGAAAGCCGGGCCAGCTATTTCGGCGGCCGCCGGCCGGCCGACGGGGAAATCGACTGGCAACGTCCGGCCGCCGAGGTTTACAACCTGGTCCGGGCCGTCACCCGCCCCTACCCCGGGGCCTTTTCTCATCTCGGCAACCGCCAGTGCTTTTTCTGGCAGGTCAGCGTCGTCGAGTTGAAAGAAGAAGCGGCGCCGGGAACGGTTGTCAGCTGCGCGCCGCTGGTCATCGCCTGCGGCGATCAGGCCGTAAAGATCGACTTCGGCCAGGCCGCGGGCGACGTCTACATGAGCGGCAGGCAACTGGCCCGGGAACTCAACCTGACAAAGGGGATGCGCTTTCGCAAACCCGGCATCCCGACCCAAACCCGGACCCCGAAAAAGAAGGTCCTGATCCTCGGGGTCAACGGCTTTATCGGCAACCACCTGAGCAACCGGCTGCTGGCCGAGGGCGGCTACGAGGTCTACGGCATGGACCTCCAGGCAAGCGCCATCGGCGACCTCCTCGACCACCCCGATTTTCATTTCGAGGAGGGCGACATCTCGATCATGCGCGAGTGGATCGAATACCACGTGCGCAAATGCGATGTCATCCTGCCGCTGGTCGCGATCGCCACCCCGATTGAATACGTCCGCAACCCCCTTAGGGTCTTCGAACTCGATTTCGAGGAAAACCTGCGCATCGTCCGCTACTGCGCCAAGTACGACAAGCGCCTGATCTTTCCCTCGACTTCCGAAGTCTACGGCATGTGCGCCGACGATGAATTCGACGAGCACGATTCCAACCTGGTCTTGGGCCCGATCCGCAAGCAGCGCTGGATCTACTCCTGCAGCAAGCAGATGCTGGACCGCGTCATCTGGGCCTACGGCGCCACCCGGGGCCTGAAATTCACCCTCTTTCGGCCTTTCAACTGGATCGGGCCCAAGCTCGATTCCCTGGACTCGGCCCGCATCGGCAGTTCCCGGGTCATCACCCAGTTCATTCTCAACCTCGTCGAGGGCACCCCGATCCGCCTGGTCGACGGCGGCAGCCAGAAACGCTGCTTTACCGACATCGAAGACGGCATCGACGGCCTCTTTCGCATCATCGCCGATCCCGGCGGGGTCTGCGACCGCCAGATTTTCAACCTCGGCAACCCCGAGCACGAATACAGCATGCGGGAGCTGGCCGAAATCCTGATCGAGAAATTCAGCGCCCATCCCCTGCGCCGCCACTTTCCGCCGCTGGCCGGCATCCAGGAGATCGAAGCCCGGGCCTACTACGGCTCCGGCTACCAGGATGTCCGCCACCGGCGCCCGGCGATCGACCGGGCCCGGCGCCAGCTGGGCTGGAACCCCGGGGTTCCGTTTGCCGATGCGGTAGCCAAGACCCTCGACTACTTCCTTGAGGACGTGGTCAGGAACGGGAATGTCGTTAATGACTGAGGTCGGCCTGCGGATCGACGTCGACACCCTGCGCGGCACCCGCCGGGGGGTGCCGAAACTGCTCAGGCTCCTCGCAAAGGAGAAGACCCGGGCCTCGTTTTTCTTTGCCGTCGGCCCCGACAACATGGGACGCCATCTCTGGCGCCTGCTCAAACCGGCCTTCCTGCTCAAGATGCTGCGCACCCGGGCCGCCAGCCTGTATGGCTGGGACATCCTGTTCAAGGGCACCTTCTGGCCCGGGCCCC
>WFRT01000064.1 GCA_015486445.1 Pseudomonadota bacterium
ACCATACAGCTGCCCGCTAAGGACTTCAGCTCATGGCCACAGTTACCACGACCTCCCTGGTCGCGATGAAAAGAAAAGGTGAAAAGATCACCATGGTCACCGGTTACGATTATCCCTTCGCCCGGCTCCTTGACCAGGCGGAAATCGACATTATCCTGGTCGGTGATTCAGTCGGCGTGGTCGTGGCCGGCTACAAGGACACCCTGCCGGTCACGGTCGAAGAGATGATCTATCACGGCCGGGCCGTGGTCCGCGGCTGTGAACGGGCCCTGGTAATCATCGACCTGCCCTTCATGAGCTACCAGGTCAGTATCGCCGACGCCAAATTTCAGGCCGGCCGGATCATGAAGGAAACCGGTGCCGGGGCGGTCAAACTCGAGGGCGGAGTGGGCATGGCCGAAACTATCCGGGCCCTGGTCGAAATCGGGATTCCGGTCTGCGGCCATATCGGCTTGACCCCGCAGGCGGTCAACCAGCTTGGCGGCTTCAAGGTCCAGCGGGAAACCGAACAACTGCTGAAGGATGCCGAAGCGGTGGCCGCGGCCGGGGCCTTTGCCCTGGTCATTGAATGCGTGCCGGCCGAAATCGCTGCACAAATCACCCGCCAGGTTGAAATCCCGACGATCGGCATCGGGGCCGGGGCCGGATGTGACGGCCAGGTCCTGGTTTTACACGACATGCTGGGACTTTTCGATCGCTTCCGGCCGTCCTTCGTCAAGCAGTACGCCGACCTCGGCCGGGAGGCCCGCCGGGCCCTGACAGATTTCAGCCGGGAGGTCAAAAACGGCACCTTCCCCGGCCCCGAACACTCGTTCAAGTAACAGGGGAAAACCAGGCGCCAAGCCTTTTACAAAACGTAACTGTTCAGCCAAATCCGGGGTCGGGCGCGGCTTTTCTTCGCCAGGCGTTAAGATTTCTGTTTTTCTTTACGCTCGCTACGCCCGCAACCCAAGGGCACTTCCGTTGGGCGCATGCAAAACTCGCTACGCTCAGACAGTTGCAATGCTTATGGGCTCCCGCTCGCTTAAGAAAAACAACGAAATCTTTCCGAAACCACTCAGAAAAACCACCCCCGCCCCCTCCTGAAAAAAAGAGGGGAGATAAAATTTAGCTGAATAGTTACGACAAAACAACATATCTCTTAAACATTATGCTGCAGACCGAAAGCTGTCGAGAAATTCAGGCCCGGGCTCTGGAACTCCGCCGGGCCGGCCACAGTATCGCCCTGGTTCCGACCATGGGCTTCCTCCACCAGGGTCACCTCGAGCTGATGTGCCGGGCCCGGCAACAGGCTGACAAGGTAATCGTCTCGATCTTCGTCAACCCGATCCAGTTCGGTCCCAACGAAGACCTGGACAGCTATCCCCGCGACCTCGAAGGAGACCTGGAGAAATGTGCCGGGGTCGGGGTCGACCTGGTTTTCACCCCGACCCCGGAGGAACTCTACCCGGACCGCCAATTCCAAACCTCGGTGGAGGTCTCCAGGATCACCCGGGGACTGTGCGGAGCCGGGCGGCCGGGCCACTTCAAAGGGGTGACGACGGTGGTCTGCAAACTTTTCAACCTGACCCAGCCCGACTACGCTTTTTTCGGGGAAAAAGATTTCCAGCAGCTGGCCGTGATTCGACGCATGACCGAAGATCTCAATTTTCCGATTAAGATCATCGGCGTACCAATCGTCAGGGAAGAGGATGGCCTTGCCCTGAGTTCCCGCAATGCCTACCTTTCCGAGACGGAACGGCGGGACGCCCCGGCCATCCACGAAGCCCTGAAACGGGCGCGGGATCTCTACCGCCAGGGGCTCCATGACAGTGAAAAACTTCTCCGGGAAGCCGCCGAGCATATCGAGCGCCGCATCACCTCCCCCTGTGAAATCGAATATCTCAAGCTCTGCCGGGCTGACGACCTTGAGGAGATCTCCGGACCCGTTGCCGGTCCGGCAATCATCCTGACCGCAGTCCGCCTCGGGCGCACCCGCCTGATTGACAACCTGCAGCTGCAACCATGAACAAGGCCCGCCGGGAAATAGAAAACAAGCCGTCGCAAGCGGTTTGCCGGCACTCAACCATTAAAACCACAAACCAGAGAAACCGGGATTGAAGCCATGCTACTCAACATGTTCAAAGGGAAACTGCATCGGGCCACGGTAACCGATGCCAACCTGGCCTACGAAGGCAGCATCACGATTGACAAGACCCTGCTCGAGGCCGCCGATATTCTACCGTTCGAACAGGTCCAGGTCTACAACCTGACCAACGGGGCCCGCTTCACGACCTATGTCATCGAGGGAAAGGCCGACAGCGGGGAGATCTGCATCAACGGGGCCGCCGCCCGCCACGCCCGCAAGGGCGACATGGTCATAATCGCCGCCTACGCCATCATGGAAGAGGAGCAGGCCCGCTCTTTCACCCCGAAAAACATCCTGGTCGACGGCGGCAACCGGATCGTCGCCAGGGAGGTGAAATAACCCCTTCAGCCAACCTCAGGAAAACCAAAAAAGCCCCTTTACCGAATCCGGTAAAGGGGCTTTTCAACTGGCGGACAACATCATCTCTAGCGCATGCCGAAACGTCTCTTTTTGGCCTGGCGTTTCAACGCTTCAGCGTGTTTCTTTTTCCGGCGCACGCTCGGCTTTTCGTAGTGCCGTCTCTTTTTCAGTTCACGAAACAAACCCGACTTGTTCAGCTTGTTCTTTAATATTTTAATCGCTTTCTCGACATCGTTATCGATTACCTTGATTTCCATCTAAATCCCTTCTTCCTCTGTAATATTATATATTTATATCTATTTTGTCCCCAGATTGGAGGTCATCGCAAACAGGGCGCAACTCAGCCTTTAATTAAAAAAGCCTTGGTCGCGGGGCTGAAGGGCCTATATATTGCCTTGGGGAAATTATGTCAACAGATTTTTATCGCAGCCGCCCGGTCGCAAAGCCGGTCCGGGGGGAAGTCGAGCCGGGTGAAAAGTTTTTTTTCTACGGCCAGGGTAAAACGCTCCATCTCTTCGAGCCACTGCCGGGAGCTGTCGTCCCGGCCATAGCGAAGCTTCAAATCCTGCATGCGCTCGGCAACCGAAACAATCTCCGCATGGCGCACCCGCTTGTCGGCATAGTAAATAATATCCCGGGCCACCGGCAGACCGTCAAGGTCGGTGTCCAGGCAGATGTGGTTGCGTACGATTTCAGCAATCTCGTCATACCCCTTTTGCTTGAGCCAGGCCGCACCGAGTTCGGCATGATCACAGTCCTTTTCCAGCGCCGCTATTTTGGCGATGTCATGGAGCAGGCCGGCCGCGGCCAGCAGGTCGAGATCAAAATTCAGTCCTTGCCGCCGCAGGTCCCGGCCGATGCAGACCCCGACCCGGGCCACCTGGCAGGAGTGGTCGACGATGTGACCCGGCACCGCAAAATCTTCAAGCAGGCGGCGGCAGGTCTGATAGTCAGGAATCTTCATCCCGGGATCCCGCCTTTACGTCGATGGTTGGAAGTCAATTCCAGAACCAGGTGTTCAAGTATAATCTCATTGGGCAGCCGGGAAGATTTGAGCTGCCGGTCCACCCGGCTGAACAGGGCGAAGGCCTTGACCAGTTCCGAAACGCCCCAGCCCGAAACCTGGCGCTTGAGCTTGCGGGCGACGAAAGGCTGCACTTTCAGAGCCCGGGCCAGGGCTTCAGCCGAAAGTCTGCGGTTTTCCGGAATCGCGGCCCGGACCAGCAGCCGATACTGTCGGGCAACCATGGCCAGAACCCTCAAACCTTCAACCCGGGCCCGCAGGATAGCGTGCAAAATCTCCAGGGCCGCCACCGTTCGCCTCTCACTCAGCGCATCACAAAACTTGAAGATGTTGCCGCTGCCGCCGTCAACCCCGAGCCGTTCGACCACCGCCTGGTCTATGCGGCCGCCGGGGCCGACATAAAGGGCCATTTTTTCCAACTCCCGCTCGACCACCGGCAGGTTGCCGTCATGCAGTAAAAGCAGTTCCTCAAGCACCCGGGGGGCGACTTCCACCTCAAGCCCCTGCAGCCGTCGGGTCAGCAGGCGCAGCAGATCCCCGGGCCGGGGCCGGGCGCTCTTGATCGCCGGGATAAATTTCTTCAGGGAACTGACTGGAAAACGGTTGCCGGCCAGTTTGCGGGAGGAGATAAAAAGCTGTGCAATCGGGCTGGAATCCGCCTGCTTCTCCAGCCAGTCGATGAATCTTTCCTGTTCATCCCGGCGCCAGGCGGAAAAGTTTTCGAGGTAGACGATTTTGTCGGCGGCAAAGAAGGAGGGAGCGGCGGCGGTAACCAGGAAATCCTGGAACGAGACCCGGCCACAGTCATATTGTTCGAGGGTCCGGCCCCGTTCGACCAGCAGGCGCAGGCCACGGTCGAGATAGTCGTAAAGAAAATCATCCGGGCCGTAAACCAGGCAGCCGCCAAACGGGCTGTCGGCAGCGGCGGCATTGCGAAAAACCTGGCGCAGACGATCCAGCATAATCCTCAACTCGCAAATCAGAAGGCTGGCGCCCGGCACCGGTGGTCCTTAACGCTGCCGCTTCGTGAATCAGAAATTATTGAAGAGACCGTCGTGGATATTCTCGGCCAGGATCGTGCAGATTCTCTTCAGCGCAATCTGCTTGTTCCGGTCGATTTCGAGAGGCTCGCGGCTGGCCTTGTACTCCTCAACCTCGTGCATGCCGTTGCGGGACCAGACAACCTTCAAGGTGTGGGCATCGACAGCCTCGACATCGAGAATCAGGGAAGTCCGATACTCATAGGTTTTGTCATCCGGAGAGTAGGAAATGGAATAGCTTTCGACCTTGACGATGGTCCCCTTGATCAGGAGGTCGGCATCGCCGGCGCGTACCACTTCAAGGCTGCGGCCCCGGGCGAATTCCTCGACCAGGGCATTGTAGATGTAATTCTCGATCAGGCTTTCATAGGTGCGGTTAACAAAGGGCGTGATCGCCACGGTCCGATAGTCGCCCTGCAGCTGCCGGGTGCCGCGCAGACCGTAACCGCAGGCCGTCGGCAGGGTTACCGAAAGCAACAGCAGGAGCAGGAGAAACAGCCTTTTTATTCGCAAAGCAGACACCGGAAAGCCTGGTTCGGGGACGGGCCGCGGGCCGGAATCAGACAACAATATTAACCAGCTTGTTGGGAATGACGATAACCTTGCGCGGGGTCTTCCCCGCCGTATGTTTCTGGACCCGGTGGCTGGCAAAGGCCAGTTCTCTGACCTTTTCTTCCTCGAGGTCGCGAGGAACGGTCAGACGCTCCCGGACCTTGCCATTGATCTGGACCACCACCAGGACGGTATCCTCGACCAGGGAATCGGGGTCGTATTCCGGCACCGGAACATAACTCAGCCCCTCCCGGTAGCCAAAGGCAGACCAGAGTTCCTCGCAAAAATGGGGAACGATGGGGGCCAGAAGCAGGATCACGGTCTCGACCGCCTCACGCAAAAGCGCGGCCAGGACCGGGTCCTTTGCGGCGCTTTCGACATCATGGTTCTTGAGTTCGTTGACCAGTTCCATGACCGCGCTGATGGCGGTGTTGAAATGCATCCGCTCTTCGATGTCGGAGCGCACCCGGGCAATGGTCTGGTGGGTTTTGCGACGCAGACCGGCATACTTGTCCGGCACCTCAGCCATGCCGCCGGCAAAAGGTTCCACTTTTTCCAGGGCCGGGAGCAGGGCGAAAACCATCCGCCAGAGACGGTTTAAGAAACGGTAGGCGCCTTCCACTCCCTGGTCGTTCCACTCGAGATCGAGTTCCGGGGGCGAGGCGAAAAGACTGAACATCCGAGCCGTATCGGCTCCGTAACGCTCGATCAGGGCGTTGGGGTCGACGACATTGCCTTTCGACTTCGACATCTTGGCCCCGTCCTTGATTACCATGCCCTGGGTCAGCAGCCGGGTGAAGGGCTCGGAAAAGTCGATGTAGCCGAGATCCCGCAGCACCCGGGTAAAAAACCGGGAATAGAGCAGGTGCAGGATAGCATGCTCTATGCCCCCGATATAGTGGTCGACCGGCAGCCACTTGTCAACCGCGGCCCGATCGAGAGGTCCTTTGTCGTAATTGGCGCAGGCGTAGCGCATGTAATACCAGGACGATTCGACGAAGGTATCCATGGTATCGGTTTCCCGCCGGGCCGGAGCCCCGCAACGGGGACAGACGGTGTTGACGAAAGCTTCGGTCCGGGCCAGCGGGGAGCCCCCGCTGCCGTCCAGGATGACATCCTCGGGCAGGGTTACCGGGAGATCTTTTTCCGGCACCGGCACGGTGCCGCAGCGATCGCAGTAAACAATCGGAATCGGCGCCCCCCAGTAGCGCTGCCGGGAAACCCCCCAGTCACGCAGCCGGTAGGTCACCGCCTTGCGGCCGATGCCCCGCTCTTCGAGATAGGCGGCAATCAGGTCGAGGGCCTGGCGGTTGGCAACCCCATCGAAACGGTCCGAGTTAACCAGCACGCCATCCCCGGTATAGGCCTCGGTCAACTCCGCGGCAACCAGTTCACAGCCTTCCGGCTGAATCACGACGATGATGGGCAGATCGTACATCCGGGCGAACTCGAAATCGCGCTGGTCATGGGCCGGAACCGCCATCACCGCCCCGGTGCCGTAGCCGGAGAGCACGAAATTGGCGAGGTAGATCGGCATCTTGCGGCCGGTAACCGGATTGCGGCAGTAACTGCCGGTAAAAACCCCCTCTTTCTCCTGCTGGGCAAGATCACGATCACTTCTCTCCTGGCGCCTCATCTTGTCGATGAAAGCCTCGACCGCGGCCTCCCGGCCGGTGCCGGCAGCCAGTTCCCGGGCCCGGGGATGGTCCGGCGCCAGACTCATGAAAGTGGCGCCGTACAGGGTGTCCTGCCGGGTCGTGAAGACCTTGATCTTAAAATCCCGATCGACCACGGAGAACTCGATCTCGGCCCCGACGCTGCGGCCAATCCAGTTCTTCTGCATGGTAATGACCCGCTCCGGCCACTTTCCCTTGAGGGCCTCACAGCCGGCCAAAAGTTCCTCGGCATAGGCCGTGATGCGAAAAAACCATTGTTCGAGATCCTTGCTCTCGGTCTCTTCGCCACAACGCCAGCAACAGCCGTTTTCAACCTGTTCATTGGCCAGCACGGTCTGGCAGGCGGCACACCAGTTGACCTGTGACTTTTTCTTGTACACCAGCCCCTTTTCCAGCATCTGCAGGAAAAAAAGCTGTTCCCAGCGGTAGTATGAAGAATCGCAGGTAGCCAGTTCGCGGTCCCAGTCGTAGCTGAACCCCATGCGCTGCAGCTGAACCCGCATCTCGTCGATGTTTCCATGGGTCCAGGCGGCCGGATGCACCCCGTGGGCGATGGCGGCGTTTTCGGCCGGCATTCCGAAGGCGTCCCAGCCCATCGGATGCAGAACATCACGCCCCAGCATGCGCTGGTAGCGGGCCACCACGTCGCCGATCGAATAGTTGCGCACATGGCCCATATGGATCTTGCCCGAGGGATAGGGAAACATCTCCAGCAGGTAGTACTTTTCCCCGCCCCGGCCGGTGGCAAAGGTCTTTTCGGCAAGCCAGCGCTCCTGCCACTTCTTTTCGATCACATGGGGATTGTATTCAGCTTCCATAACCTTGCCCTACCAGCCTTTTCTTTTTTCCATCTTCTCCTGCTCTTCCTTGCAGGCAATGCACAGCGGAGCCACGGGCCGGGCTTTAAGACGTTCGATATTGATCTTCTCGCCGCATTCGGCGCAGATCCCGTAAGTACCATCATCGATATGCTTCAAGGCCTCGTCGATCTTCTTGATCAGGTGGGCTTCACGGCCCCGGATCCTGAAAAGCAGACTGTGGTCGGCATCGACCGTGGCGGCATCGACATCGTCGTAAAGATCATCCTTGTTGGTATGAATGTCACCTCTTTTGAGCTGTTCGATTCTCTCTTCCACTTCCTTTTTCTTGGCCAGCAGAATGGCACGGAAATATTCCAGCTGTTCGGCATCCATCTCCAGGTCTCCCTTTTATCCTCATTACGATCACAGCCCGCCAGCAATCACGGACATGATCTCCGGATAACGATAAGCTTAAGGCTTTGCGGGCCCGTACGGGGCGCCGCCGATCATCTTGAAAATCGTCTCTTGCCAAAATGGCGCCGCTATATACTATAAACGGCCGGGGCAACGCAACTAAAACCGTACCCGCAATTCATTCCCCGGCAACCCGGCTCAGGCCAGGGCCCGGCGCATTGCCGCGGTGATTTTCTCAATCTCGTCGTCGGTGGCGACGAAAGGCGGCATGGTATAGCAGAGACGGGCGAAAGGCCGCAGCCATACCCCGCACTCCACGACCCGGCTCTGGATTCGGGCCACGTCAACCGGATCCACGGTTTCAACCACCCCGATCGCCCCCAGGACCCGGACATCCCTGACTCCGGGCAGCCCCCGGCAGGGTTCAAGGCCCTCCCGCAGGAGCTTTTCAATACGGGCCACCCTGGCCGCCCAGGGAAATTCATCGAGCAGCTCCAGCGAAGCCAGGGCGACGCTGCAGGCCAGCGGGTTGGCCATGAAGGTCGGACCATGCATCAGCACTCCGGGATCGTCTGCAGAAATCATTTCACCTACCCGTCCCCGGGTCAGGGTCGCGGCAAAACTCAGGTAGCCGCCGGTCAGGGCCTTGCCGAGACACATGATATCCGGAGTGATGCCGGCAAATTCACAGGCAAACAGCCGCCCGGTCCGGCCGAAGCCGGTGGCGATTTCATCGACGATCAGCAGCAGGTCGTAGCGATCACACAATTCCCGCACCCGCCTGAGGTACTCCGGGTGGTAAAAACGCATGCCGCCGGCCCCCTGGACCACCGGTTCGATAATCACCGCGGCAATCTCACCGTGCCGCCGGGCGATGGTGGCGGCAATCTCCGCCACCGCCTCCTCGTCCCAGTCACAACCGTAAGGAACCCCCGGAGCCGGAACGAAAATCTGCGGCATCAGGAGATCGGTGAAAAGGTGATGCATGCCGTTGACCGGGTCGCATACCGACATCGCCGCGAAGGTGTCGCCGTGATAACCGCCGCGCACCGTCAGCAGCCGCTTCTTCGAGGGCCGGCCGGCGGCAATCCAGAACTGCAGGGCCATCTTGATCGCGATCTCGACGGCCACCGACCCCGAGTCCGAGAAAAAAACCCGCTCGAGACCGGCCGGAACCCGGGCCAGCAGTTGTTCAGCCAGTTCGACGGCCGGGGCATGGGTCAGCCCCCCGAACATGACATGGGCCATCTTCTCCAACTGGCCGGCCAGGGCGGCATTCAGGCGAGGATGGTTGTAGCCATGAATCACGGCCCACCAGGAGGACATCCCGTCAATCAGGCGACGGCCGTCTTCGAGGGTCAGGTAAACCCCTTCAGCCTCCCGGACCGGGTAGGAAGAAAGCGGGTTTTCGGCCGGGGCATAGGGATGCCAGAGAATCTCCCGGTCCCGCTTCTGCAGCCAGTCACAGCGAGCTTTTTTTCCCCTCAGCGGCAAGATCTCGACCTCCTCTTCATGGCTGGAGCGGGCCCGAACCCGGGCGGCCGGCAAATTCCGGCCGGCGGCCGCGCAGCAGTTCCCGGACTTCGACGGTTTCGGCCGCGAAAACCTCCTTGAGAAGGTCATGGGCCCGCCAATAGTCAACCCGCGCTCCGCAGGTAAAAAAATCGACCGCCGCGAAACCGTGTTCCGGCCAGGTATGTATCGCCAGGTGGGATTCGGAAATTACCACCACGCCACTGACTCCATGGGGCTGGAAACGATGGAACACCGATTCGACAATCGTCGCACCAGCCGCGATGGCGGCCTCCTGCATCACCTTTTCCAGGCGCCCGGGATCATCCAGCAACGCCCGGTCGCAGGAAAAAAGCTCAATCAACAAATGGCGCCCCAGGGCTTTTGCTTCGCTCACGACAAACTCTCCTGAAAATTCTGTCAGCCCGTCGTTTTGCCACAGGCCCCTTGCGAAGGGTCAGCCCTAATAAGTTTCCGGCCGCAAGTCAACCCTCTTTTTCAACCGCCGGCCGGGGTCGGCCGGCTTGACCTTAACCGGGCTTATGTGTAAGATTGTATCCCAGCCGGGAAACCAATAGTTCACGCTCTCCACCCGGATTTCGTTTTTGACGGCAAACCGCCAGGGACACAACGAAAAGCAATGTTCAGCACGATCAAAAGCGCATCCCTGATCGGCATCCGGGCCCGGCTGATCGAGGTTGAGGTCGACGTTTCCAGGGGGCTGCCCAACTTCGTGGTCGTCGGCCTCGCCGACAGCGCCATCCGGGAGAGCAAGGAGCGCATTCGCTCGGCGATCAAGAACTGCGGCTTCAAGTTCCCGGCCCGGCGCATCACCGTCAACCTCGCCCCGGCCGATCTCCGCAAGGAAGGCACCGCCCTCGACCTGCCCGCCGCCCTGGGCATCATCGCCGGGGACCTTTCCGATCTGGGGAAAAGCACTTTTTTCCAGGACTACCTGTTCTGCGGCGAACTCTCCCTGGACGGCCGCGTCAAAAATATCCGCGGGGCCCTGCCGACCGCCCTGGCGGCCCGGGAGATGGGTCTCAAAGGCGTTTTCCTGCCCCGGGCCAATGCGGCCGAGGCCGCCGCGGTCTCCGGGATTGCCGTAATTGCCGTGGAAAACCTGCTTGAAACGGTTGAAATAATCCTCGGCAAACGGCCGCTGCCGGAAGCATCCAGGGCTTTCTCACCCGACCCTGAAAAACGTAAGCAGGAACCCGACTTCGCCGAAGTCAAATGCCAGCAGCTGGCCAAGAGGGCCCTGGAGATCGCCGCCGCCGGCAACCACAACCTGCTTTTTGTCGGCCCCCCCGGCAGCGGCAAAACCATGCTGGCCCAGCGGCTGCCGACGATTCTGCCGGCATTGTCTTTCAACGAGGCCCTTGAAACCACGATCATTCACAGCGTCGCCGGCCTCATCGCCCCGGGCCAGGGGCTGCTCCGGCAGCGGCCCTTCCGCCAGCCCCACCATACGATCTCCGACGTCGCCCTGATCGGCGGCGGCACCCAGCCGCGGCCCGGCGAAGTAACCCTGGCCCACAACGGGGTCCTGTTTCTCGATGAACTTCCGGAATTCAAACGCTCGGCCCTCGAAGTCCTGCGCCAACCCCTGGAAAACCGCTCGATCACCATCGCCCGGGCCCAGGCCCAGGCCCATTTCCCGGCCGACTTCATCCTGATCACGGCCATGAACCCCTGCCCCTGCGGCCACTACGGCGACCAGCTGCACGAATGCAACTGCACCGCGACCCAGATTCAGCGCTACCGACATAAAATTTCCGGCCCCCTGCTCGACCGCATCGACCTGCACGTCGAAATCCCGGCCGTGGCCCCGAAAGAACTTGTCACTCCCGCCGGCGGCCACGGTGAAGAGAACTCGCCAGCAATCCGGAAACGGGTAGTCCGGGCCCGGCAGCTCCAGCTGCGGCGTCAACCGGATACCGGGGCCCGGGACAACGCTTCGCTCCCCGACCGGAAACTGGAAACCTACTGCCGCCTCGATCCCCCCGGCCGGGAACTGCTGCAATTCAGCCTGCAACGGCTGGGCCTGAGCGCCCGGGCCTACAGCCGCATCCTCAAGGTTTCCCGGACCATCGCCGACCTTGCCGGCCGGGAAATGATTTCCGCCACCGACATCGCCGAGGCGGTCCAGTTCCGGGCCCTTGACCGACGGCTCCGCTTCTGACCATCAGGCTCTCGCCGCAACCTCCCATCTCCTGCTGAATTTATAAGGAAACGCAACCATGCCCGAAGAACTTTTCCGCCCGGCTCGACTGGGTCCCCTGCAACTTGAAAACCGGTTCCTCCGGGCCGCCACCTGGGACGGGCTGGGGAATCCCGATGGAAGTTTCAGCCCGTCTCAGAAAAAGCTGTTCGGCCGGCTGGCCCGGGGCGGCGCCGGTCTGCTGACCACCGGCTACATCGCCGTCCATGCCACCGGACGCCGTAATCCGGAACAAAATTTACTGGTCAACCGCAAGCAACAGCAGACCCTGGCCGCGGTAGCCGCCGAGGTTCACGACCTGGGAACGAAAATTCAGGCCCAGCTGGTCCATTGCGGAGGCCTGGCCCGGGTCCATGTCAGCCGGGGACAACGGCTGGCTCCAAGCCCGGTCGAGCACCCGCTTTTCGCCGAGGAAACCCCGACGGCCATCAGCCGGACGGAAATTGAGAACCTGACCGAGGCCTTTGCCGCGGCCGCCTCCCGGGTCCGGGAGGCGGGCTGCGACGCCGTCCAGATTCATGCGGCCCACGGCTACCTGATAAGCCAGTTTCTCTCCCCTTTCAGCAACCGGCGCGAAGATGAATACGGCGGCAGCCGGGAAAACCGGGCCCGCTTCCTGGTCGAAACCTACCTGAAAATACGGAAAGCCGTAGGGGATGACTTTCCGATCACCGTCAAGCTCAACGGTTCAGATTATTGCGACAACGGCTTGACCGCCATTGAAAGCTGCGCCGTGGCCGCCAGGCTGGCTGAACTTGGAATCAACGCGGTCGAGGTCAGCGGCGGCAACCAGGTCTCCCGGCCGCTGACCCCGGTGCCGACTGGAATCAGGGCCGGAGAAAATGAGGTCCCGTTCGCCGCCGAGATCAAAAAGATGGCTGACACCCTGCCGCTCCCGGTAATCGCCGTCGGCGGCATCCGCACCCTGGACGCCGCCGCCCGGCTCCGACGGGAAAAGGTCTCTTTCATCGCCCTCTGCCGACCGTTGATCCGGGAACCGGAGCTCATCGAGCGCTGGCGCCGGGGGGACCTAAGGCCGGCCGCCTGCGTTTCCTGCAACCGCTGTTTTGTCCCGGCCTACAAGGGCCGGGGAATCAAATGCCTCAAGATGCAGGATTCCACCGGCCAGCCATAAACCGGGCGCAAATAAAATACCGTGACCCTGAACCCGGCAAGGTTGACAACCTCATCGAGACCTGTTACAATAATGAAATCATAAACTGGGGGAGAAGGCCCTGAACCTTTGCGAACCGGAAGCGACAGGACACCAAGACAGATGCTGCATGACGACCAACTGGCGGAGATCCTGATAAAAAAGCGCCTGCTTTCGGACAAGCAGCTGCGCAATGCCCGGGAGCGCCGGCACAACGTTGAAAACGAGACCCTGGAAGAAAGCCTTCTTTTTCTCGGGTTGACCGACTACCGCAAACTCGGCCTTGCCTACGCTCACCATTTCAAGCTCCCCTACCAACCGGTCTACCAGGCAAAAATCATCGACGAGGCGGAAAAACGCTTTCCCGCCAGGATGGTGGAACAACTCAAATTCCTGCCGGTTGCCCGGCCGGACAAGGGCCTGGTGGTGGTCAGCTGCCAACCCGACGATGAAGCTGCCCGGGAGCGGATCAACCGGGCGGCGGGCCGCGGCAAAATCCGCTGGGCCGTGGCTTCGCGAGTTGAAATCGAAGACGCCTACCGGCTCCATTACCTGGGACAGTCGACCGGCCGGGAAAAGAAAGAGATCGAACTGCCTTTCGATTTCAAGATTATCGACCAGGAAAAAAGCCCCGGATCAGACGCCCGGGCCAAGTCCGACGACAAGCTCGCTTCACAACCCGAAAACAGTGAAAAAAAACGGGTTATCCTGGTTGAGCCGGACCACCGGATTCGCAATGCCATTGCCGCCCTGCTGGCCCACGAAGGCTACCGGGTAGAAGCCGTCGTCGACAGCGACGAAGCCTGCGGTGCGCTGCGCCGGGAAGACGCCGTCTATATCCTGCAGCGCCGCACCTTCCGGACCAGCGATCCACAGCTGGAAAATTTTCTCAAAGAACATCACGGCCGGACCGAAATCCGTTATTTCGGCAGCCTGAGCGGCATCATGCTGGGCGAAGAACTCTCCCCGGAGGAACTTTTCCGCAACTATTTGAGCACCGTCAAGCTGCTCCTGACCACCCTCACCCGGGACCAGCCTGAAACCATCCGCAAGTGCCACCAGATGGCCCACTACGCCCGGCTCATGGCGACCTCGCTGGGCCTCAAGCGAAAAAGTCAGGAAGGACTGATCCTGGCCATCTACCTTAAAGAGATCGGGGCCTTCTCAGAAGCCCGGAACCAGCGGGAAGAAAACAACATTCTCCCCCTGGTGCCGGTGGATCCCTACGAAAACTCGGCGGCCATGCTGGGTGAAATCGAAGACTGCTTTAATCTTTCCGAAATAATCGGCAGCATCGGCCGACCCGATGACGGCGAGGTCCCGCTCGAGGCCCGGATCATCACCCTGCTGCTCTGGTTCATCGGGGAATTCGGCAGATCCGACGGCCGCATTCGCAAGATCGGGGCCGAACAGTTCTATCTCGGTCTCGAAAGGGAAGGCTGCAACCGGCTCGACCAGCGCCTGGCCGAGGAACTCTTCCAGATCATCAACCACGAACAGCACCTGACCGGGCAGGGAC
>WFRT01000065.1 GCA_015486445.1 Pseudomonadota bacterium
CGCTCGCTCCGCCCGCATTGCAAAACTCGCTCCGCTCAGACAGTTGCAATGCTTATGGGCTCCCGCTCGGCTTAGAAAAACAACGAAATCTTTCCGAAACCGCTCAGAAAAACCACCCCCTCCCACTCCCTGAAAGAGGGGAGAGGGAATTCGGCTGAACAGTTCAGTTACCACTCTTTAAGACAAGGAGCGCCATGAGTACCAGGAAAACAACCCCCGGCCGACTGCTCGTGCTGCTGGTCCTGATGATGATTGCCGCCGGCTGCCGCAGCGCCCCGCGCCGGCTCGACCGGCCCGAAACCCTGCGCAGCCTCGGCGCCCCGGCGGGGGGGCTGGCCCGGGTGACCATCTACCTCGAAGGCGGGGCCGGTTCCGGCCGCGGCCTGGAACTGCGCCTGGCCGGGATTGAGATTGGCGGGCCGGACGGCTGGGAACGGCTCTCCCTGACCCGGGTACGGCTCAAGGAGAGTGAGGTCCGAAACCGCCAGGTCTACCTCGGCAGTTTCCTGCTCGAGCCCGGCCAGCGCACCCGGCTCCGCCTCAAGCTCGACCGGATCGTCGTCGACCGCAAGCCCTACCGGCTTGCGGAGGACAAACCGCTGCCGCTGGAAATGGCGATCGACCGGCCCCTGCCGCTTACCGCAGATTCCAGCGTCTGCCTGTTTCTCGACTGGCCGAACCGGAATCAGGCGGCCGGGCCCGACCCGCTGGCCGGGTTCGCGGCCCGCTTCCAGAGCCCGGTCCTGGCCCGCGACCAGGTCAGCGTGCTCTGCCGGGATATCAGCACCATTTATTTCGTCAGCCCCGACCGCGGCCGGGTGACCTCCGCCCTGGGCCTGCCCGGCCCTCTGGGCGATACGGCCCTCGATTTCCGCCGCCTGCGCTTCTACGTCGTCGGCACCCGGGCCCGGGCCCTCTACGCCATCGACACCGGCTCCAGCCGCCTGGTCGACACCTTCGCCCTGCCCCTGACCCGGGCCCCGCAGGCCCTGGTCCTGGCCCCCGACCTGTGCTGCGCCTACGTCTCCGACACGACCACCGACCGGATTCTCAAGCTCGGCCTCGACAACGGCTTCGTCAACCGCCAGAGTCTCAAGGTCCTGAAACCGGACCGGCTCTTTTTCCTGCAGCTCAACCAGCGCGACTACCTGGCCGCACTCTCGGCCCGGGAACGCCGCCTGACCCTGCTCGACCCGGCCACCCTGGAGCCGGCCGGCACAATCTCGATCGACGGCATCCCGGCCGCCGCCGCAAGCCTCGACAATCTCATCTACGTCGCCGACCGGGAGAGCTCGGAAATCCTGGTCTACGCCTTTCCGGGGGGCCGGCTCGAGTACTCGGTGCGGGTCGGCCGCCGGCCGACCGAACTGCTGGTCTACAACCGGCGCCTCTACATCGCGGCCCGCGGCGAGGAGTATCTCGCCATCCTGCTGCCGCGCCAGAAAACCACCCTGCGCCGGATTGCCTGCGGCCGGGATGCCGTCGATCTCAAGATCGCCCGCCGCTGGCGCAAGCTATACGTCGCCAACCAACAGCCGCGGCAGCTCAACATCATAGATCTCAACTCCGGCCGCGGCCTGGGCCGGGTTCAACTCGGCGGCGAACCGGCAAGAATCACCATCTGGGAACCATGAACCCCGGCCCCGGGCCTTCCGGCAGCGAAGCCCCGCGGGCGGGGCACCTCCCGCCCGGGACCGGGCCCTGCGTCATTAGGCCCGCTTTTCTGGGCCATTTCGCCAGCCCCCGAACCAAAACCCTGCGGTATTCGCCGCACCTATTCCGGGCAAATTCCTCAATTAAAATACATCACCTTGATTTAACTGCCCTTTTATTTGCCGACACGGACTGGAACGGTCTTTGCGTAGAACTTCACTAAACCAACCGGACCCGGGTCGCAGCCGCTGGATACGGCCGGCCGGCACCCGGGTTTCAAGAAAGCGAATCGGGAAAAAAGCCAACCGCAGGAAAAGGACAAGAAAAGGAGGAAAACAATGAAAAGGAAAACCGCAATAACCGCCATCGCCCTGGGCCTTCTGGCCCTGGTACTGGCGACCGCAGGCCCGGCCCAGGCCAAGGTCAAAGGGGTCTGCTCCGACTGCCACACGATGCACAACAGCCAGAACGGGGTACCGATGGCAATGAACACCGACGGCACCCCGGACCCCACCCCGAATGAAAGTCTGCTGATCTACTCCGAGTGTCTCGGCTGCCACAAGGGGGACGCGGACAGTGGTGCCACCCCCCCCTGGCCCAAGGTCTATGCCGATACGGCCCCGACCGTAGATCAAAACGGCACTTTCGGCGACTGGACAATCACCGCCGGCGGCAACTTCTACTGGGTTGAAAACACAGCCGACAACTGCGGCCACAACATCATCGCCACCAACCAGGATGACGTTTTGCAGAGCAGCGGGCCTCCGGGATACAACAACCTCTACACCCCGACCAGCGGCCCCGCCCGTTTTAACGGCACCTGGGAAGCCAGCAAACAGCTGACCTGCGCCGGGGTCAACGGCTGCCATGGCACCACCGACACCGCCAACCAGTTCGGCGCCATCGCCGGCGGACACCACGGCAACGTAAGCGGCTCCTGCGACGGCTCCGACCTGGCCCACAGCTACCGGTTCCTCTACGGCATCAAGGGGCTGGAGGATGCCGACTGGGAGTACACCAAGGGCCCGAACGACCACAACCAGTACTACGGCGTCGACCGCACCGACACCACAACCCAGCCGGCCTCCGACAAGCAGACCATCTCCTACCTCTGCTGCGAATGCCACGGCAACTTCCACGTCGCCGACAACAACAGCGGCGGGAACTCGGAATCGCCCTGGATCCGCCACCCGACCGATTTCGACATGGCCCGGGCCACCGGCACCGAGTATGCAGAATACAACAACGCAAACGATCCGAGTGCCGCGCCCTACAGCGTCATCGCCCCGGTCGCCAGTGACGACGCTGACACCGTGGCCAACCCTTACAGCACGGTCAACGTCGGCACCGCCAACGGCACCGCGATCGTCATGTGCCTCTCCTGCCACCGGGCCCACGGCTCGCCTTTTGCCGACATCCTGCGCTGGGACTACTCGACCATGGATGCCGCCGGCAGTCCGACCGGAGATCAGAACGAAGGCTGCTTCATCTGCCATACGACCAAGGACGACTCTTAAAGCCTGCAACCCCAGCCGGGCCGCGACCACCGGCCCAAAACTCAACCTTAACCCTTGACAAACAGGCCGCTTTCTGCGACAAGGCCCGGCCGGCGGTATTTCCCCGCCGGCCGGGCCTTGTTTTTGCCGGCACCTTTCCGGCCCGGCGATCCCGCCCGACTCTTCACACTTTAATTATGGCAAGGAAAATGAG
>WFRT01000066.1 GCA_015486445.1 Pseudomonadota bacterium
GCCCGCTCATACCCCTCGGCGAACTGTTGGGCCAGGTCTTCGAGCTGCTCTTCAAGCTCCCGGGGGGAGATGAAGACCGGGGTGGTTCCGGGCGGCAGGTAATCGTACAGGGAGTGCCATTCTTTTTCGAAGGCCGGCAGCCAGTCTTCGAAACCGGGCTGGTTGGGGCTGGCCTCGAGTTTTTCCAGGGCGGCCTTGAGATTGAGGCTGGAATCGTTGATTTCGACGAAACGCTGGCGCACCTTCCGGCGGGCGCCAGCGAGGTCGGCCGGCGGCAGGATCTCGCGGGCCGGTCCGAGGTCGAAATGTTCAAGCTCGGTTTTGCGGCTGAGCTGGGTCAGATGGTCAAAAGGCCGCAGCGACTCGATTTCATCCCCGAAAAAATCGATTCTTACAGGGTCGTCGTGAAGCGGGGAGAAGATGTCGACAACCCCGCCCCGGACGCTGTAGTCGCCGGGCTCGTCGACGGCCGGCACCCGGATATAGCCGAGTCCTTCCAGGCGCGTGAAAAGCTTGCGACGATCGATCTCCTGGCCCCATTCAAGGCGGAAAAAGCCGTCGTAAAGCCGGTCCGGCCCCGGCAGCCGGCCGGCCAGGGCGCCGATGGTCGTCAGACAGATGAATTGTTTGTCTTGACCCCGGCGCAGCTGGTTTAGGACCCGGATGCGTTCCCGCTCGAGCCGGCCGCTGCGCAGGGTCTGGCGGTAGGCGAGCCGGGGCAGCGGCGGGATGATCAGCAGCTCCGGCGGTTTGCCGGTGGGCCGGAGCAATTTAAGGTAGGCGGCCAGGTCGCGTTGGAGGTCGTGGCATTTCTGGAGATCGTCGCAGACCACGAGCCAGCCGGGCCCGGGAAGTTGTGTCAGGCGGCTGATGAACAGGGCCGGGCCCGAGCCCTGCAGGTTGGTGATGCTGACTGCCGCGCTTTTCTCCAGGGCGGCGGCCAGCTGGCTCAGTTCAGCGGCAAAGGGGGAGATAGTCATATTTATCTTAAGTTTAGGTGGTCCGGGAGCGGCGGCTAAGCTTCCCGGCACAGGAAGACCTGCAGGGTTTTTTCCACCGTTTCGATGTCGACCCTGGTGTTCCAGCAGGGGCCTTCGGGCCGTTGGTTGAGGATGCCGTAAACCGGCAGGGGGAAAGTGTCGTGGATGCCGCTGGTCAAATCACGTTCGCAGGCCACGGCGACGATCAGTTCGGGCCGGTGGTCGCGGACAATCTTGCGGGCCAGGGTGCCGCCGGTGGCCACCGCGATGTGGATCTGATAGTTCCGGGCCAGTTTGACCAGATCGTCGATGTCGCAGGCGCCGCATTCCTTGCAGTTGTCGATACTGGTGGTGATCCGGCGCTGGCATTCGGACTGCTGCAGGCAGTGGGGCAGGAGGAGCAGGAGACGGTCGGGCTTGATCCGGTGGCGGTGGCTGGAGACCAGGAGGCGGTTGTTGATCTCGATAAAGGAGTTGCGGATGCTTTCCTTGGGAATCTTCAGCAGCCTTGGCCCTAGAATCTCCATCAGGGGGAGAAACAGCTTGATTCCCAGGCCCCGGACCCGTTGGGAGAAAGGCAGCTCCTTTTCGAAAATGACGGCAAACACCAGGGTAAAAATGATGCCGCTCAAAAAGATGAAAATCAGGGCCGTGATTATCTGGGCGATCAGCGGCAGGCTGGGCGAGATGTTTTTGAGCCCGATGGTGGCCACCCAGCCCCCGAGCAGGGTCAGCAGCATGATCAGGGCGAAGGTCAGCCCTAAAAGCCCGATGAAGATGCGTTTCTTCGAGCTCGGTAAAGCTGTATTTTGGTTGGCGGGTGCCGGGTTCATCGCTCAGGGCCGAAATCAGGAGGTCAGCTGGTGCTGAAATGGTCGGATTGTTTCAACTGCTGTCCGTTGAGGAACTGGGCCGCGGTCCGCAGCGGTTTGCCGGCCGGCTGCAGTTCGAGAATTTCCAGCAGGCTGTTTTGCCCGCAGCCGACCAGCAGTCGCTGGCCGTCGGCCCGCAGCTCGCCCGGGGCCGGGGCCAGCAGCGGGGTTTCGGCGGCCGGCACGGCCTTGATGATTTTGATTCTTTTGCCGCGATGGAAGGTGTAGGTGCCGGGCCAGGGATTCAGGCCGCGGATGCGGTTGAAGATGGCGGTGGCGTTCTCGTTCCAGTTGATGAGGCCGTCTTCTTTCTTGAACTTGGGGGCTTTCGAAGCCAGGTTTTCGTCCTGGGGGCGGGGTTCCAGGCTGCCGCTTTCCAGCCCTTCGATGGTATCTATGACCAGCGGGGCCCCAATCAGGCTCAGGCGCCGGGAAAGCTCGGGCAGGGTCTCGTGGTCGCGGATAAAGGTCGGGTCCTGGAGCAGGATGTGGCCGCAGTCAATTTTTTCCCCGATCAACTGGGTGGTGACCCCGGTGACCGGTTCCCCCTTGATCAGGGCCCAGGCCATCGGGGCCGGACCGCGGAAGGCCGGCAGCAGCGAGGGGTGGAGGTTGATGGCCGCCTTTTTCGGCAGGGCGATGGTGGCCGGGGCGAGCCTGGTGCCGAAGTCGACCAGGACCAGGTAGTCGGGTTCGAAGTCCTGCATGGCGGCCCGGCTTGCCGGGCTGTTGATATCCTTGGGCGTAAACTGTTCCAGCCCCAGGGCCCCGGCCTTTTCACTGACCGGAGTGGGGGACTTTTTGCGGCCCCGGCCCTTGGCCCGGGCCGGCTGGGAAACCACCAGCAGGTTTTCAGCGGGGATCGCGGCGGCCAGCTTTTCCAGGGTCGGCAGGGCGAATTCGCCGGCGCCGAGAAAAAGAATTTTCAGCGGGGGCAGGGTCATCAATCCTCCGGCAGGGTGCCTTTTTTAAGCTTGCGTTCGTAAATATTGCGCTTCAGGCGGCTGATCCGGTCGATGAACAGGATGCCCTCGAGGTGGTCGAGTTCGTGCTGCAGCAAAATGGCGGGAAAATCTTCCAGTTCCAGCTCGACCTCCCGTTCATCCAGGGTCCAGGCCTGAACCACGATCTGCTTGTAGCGCTCAACCTCGGCCGTAAAGCCGGGAACGCTGAGACAGCCCTCCTGCATCGAGGTTCTGCCCTCGGCGGTAATTATTTTCGGGTTGACCAGGATCATCGGTTCGGGTTCTTCCCGGCTGCCGGGATCGGCCACCAGGAGGCGGATCGAGCGGCCGACCTGGGGTGCCGCCAGGCCCACGCCGGGGGCCCGGTACATGGTCTCCAGCATGGAGTCGGCAAGTTCTCGAAGAGAATCGTCGATGTTTTCAATCGCGGTAGCTTTCTGTTTGAGAACCGCGGCCGGATAGGTTTCGATTTCCAGAATGCTCATTTTTTGTCTTTTTCGAGAGTTGGTTGTCCGGCCGGGAAATTGAATTTCATTTTCATGATCGGGCGGGGCCGGGAAAACGGCATCGAATATAGTCAATGCGGGCAAATCATGTCAACCTATAAGTTGGCGGACCGGCCCTGCTCCGGTTCAGTTTTCACGCCGGCCGCCGCTTGGCCTGATGCGGCGCTTCTCCGACGTCGGGCGCACCCTTTGTCCATGTTTTCGTTCCGGGAGCCTTGCTGCGGATTGTATTGTAAAAATAGTAACTATTCAGCCAAATCCGGGGTCGGGCGCGGCTTTTCTTCGCTAAGCGTTAAGATTTCTGTTTTTCCAGCACTCGCTTCGCCCGCATTGCAAAACTCGCTTACGCTCAGACAGTTGCAATGCTTATGGGCTCCCGCTCGTTGGGAAAAACGACGAAATCTTTCCGAAACCGCTCAGAAAAACCACCCCCGCCCCCATCTGAAAGAGGGCAGATAAAATTTAGCTGAATAGTTACGTAAAGTAAAACCAGGGAGGCTTGCGGAGGGCAAAGCGGGAAAAGACCCGGGCGGGGTTTCTCCGGCCGGGCCTTTTGCGGGCGAGGTATGAAGTTAGGTCGTTACTTAAGGTTTCAGGCCCGGGTCGGGGGGTTGCGGGGGTTAAATCCTTTCGACCACGGCCAGCCAGTTGCAGCCCTCACGTTGCCGGCTTACTTCGTCAAAGCTACAGGCCGGAGAGTGGTCCTGGGGCGGCAGGCCGAAACCGGTCGCGGCCAGGGGGTCTACTCCCCACAGCACCTCGGCGGCCAGGCCGGCGCGGCCGGGGAAATTCAGGTCATCGTAAATCGTGAGTTCCCTGAAGCCGGCTTCAGCGAGCAGGCTGTTCAAGGCTTTCCGGGAGCGACCCCGGCTTTTCATGCCCGCGGCCGGATCGAGGTTGCTGCCGAGGTGGCGAAGGAGAAAGGTGGAAAGCGGCGAGCGTTGGGCGAGGTTGTGGTTCAAGGTCGAAAGCAGGAGGCGGCCGCCTGCCGGGAGCATCCTGTGAACCCGGCGCAGAACGGCCCGGGCCGCGGGGTCGTCAAGTTCGCAGATAACCCCGGCCAGCAGCACCAGGTGACCTTTTTCCCGGCATTGTGCCAGGGAGTGGGGGAGATATTCAACGCGGCCGGCGGGAATGATCCGCCGGCGTGCCAGCGACAGGGCCAGGCGGCGGCCCATTTGCGTCGCTTCCGGGCTGTTGTCGAAGTTCAATATGCGGCCGATTTTTTCCGGGCTGGTCTGCAGCAGGCTCAGGGTGTCGAGGCCGATTCCGGAACCCAGGTTAAGAATAGTCAGGGGTTCGCGGAAACGCCAGGTGAGATCCTGCACCTGGCTGGGCAGCAGGGCGTGGCACATGGCGACGTGGCGGCGGCGCAGGGAGTCGATCAGGTCTTCGGCCAGGAGAATCCGGTCAAGTTCGGGGTTGTGATAGGGCCGGGGGGAGCCAAAGAGCAGTTCGTGGGTGCAGGCCACCAGGGGCAGGGTAAAACCCTGGCGGTCTTTGCGGATTTCATGGCAGATAACCGAACGGTCGGTCAGTCGGCGCTGGGCCCGGACCACGGTTTCCCGGTCGTCCGCCAGCAGGTCATGAAAATCGACTCCCGACTCATTCTGAAAACGGACAAATTCAGGGAGTTGAAAGTTTTCTTCTTGCGCTCTTTCCTGCCAGGTTTTTTGCGGCTCTGCCAGCATGGTATCCCGTCTCCCGGATAAAATTGGAGTTGTCTACAACATTTTCCGGCTTGGAAAAGCTTCCTGATGCAAGGCCGGAAAGCCGCAGTCAATTGCTCAAAAATAAACCGCCAGGGTGATTTCACTCTCCCGGTAATCAAACCTACTTTATTACAGTCTCATTAAAACATATTTAAGCGAAGAGCAAGTAAAAATACTTGGAATTGAAAAAAATTTTTTAAAGGATGTAGTCATGATGCCGCCGGGGGGGGTGGAACACCATGTGCCCGGGGCCGCGGCCGGCGTAATGAGGGGGTATTTTGCTTGAGGGACAGCCCTCCGGGCGGGAGTTGGGGCCGGTGGTCCCGATGGTTGGAGGAAGGCCGTCAATGACGGGAAATTGCCGCCCCGGGATTGAGAGTGTCGGCGAACTCGATGCAAAAGGGGGATAGGGCAAAAAAAAGCCCCGCAGGAATCAGCCTGCAGGGCCTTGATAAGGACCTGGTAGCGGGGGCAGGATTTGAACCTACGACCTCCGGGTTATGAGCCCGACGAGCTACCTGACTGCTCTACCCCGCAACATGTTGTCACTTCCCCCGTTTTGGAGGGCACCCATTATGCTCAATTCAGGGTCCCTTGTCAAGGGAAAAAATTCAGGAAAAACTCTTCTGTTCTCTATATATTATTCGCTTGACTTGGCATATCCAGTATGTTAACTAGGCGCCGTTTGTGGCCGTGCCGGACGGGATTGTGCTTCCGTTTTTCCGGCAGAATTAATGGCAGATCACCTAATTGTATTGATTCCGCCGGACCCGCTTCCAGGGAGGCCGGAAAATGTTTGAGGAGAGCTGAGCGTGATAGATCTCAACATGACCTTGCTGGTGCAGTGGGGCATCTATATTGCCCTGATGGTCTTTCTCCATTTCTTCCTGTTCAAGCCGGTGCTCAGGGTGATGGATGCCCGCCAGGCCAAGATCGAAGGAACCATGGCCGGGGCGGAAGATCTGCAGGCCCAGGCGGCCCGCAACCGGGAGGAGTACGAGACCAAGATCAAGAGCGCCAGGGAACGGGTTTTCGCCCGTACCGCGGCCATTCGTGAAGCCGCGGCCCGGGAGGCCAAGGAGATTATGGACAAGGCCCGGGAAGAGGCCATGGCCCAGGTCGAGGCGACCCGGGAGCGGATTCAGCATGAATCGGAAGAGGTGCGCAAGGAACTTCTGGCGAATGTCGATGCCCTGGCCCGGAGTATTGCCGGCAAGATCCTGGAAAGAGAGATCTGATCCTGGTCGTTTTCTGATTGAAAAGACCGGGATTTTTTATGCATAAACGAAAGATTTCAGTTGCCGATGGCTAAGGTTTTCCCAGGCCGGGAAGGCCGGCCGGAACTGCCTGGATAATAGAGGTTCGGATCGGAATGAAAAAAATGACGAGAAAAAGAGCCGGAAAAATTTTACTGCTCGCCCTGGTGCTGGGCCTGGTGGCGGCCGCAGTCGTGTCAGCCGCGGAAGAAGCCGGGGGGCACCATGCCAAAAGTCTCTACACCATGCTGGCCGAAGACCCGATGCCCCTGATCAAGGATTTTGTCTGGCGGGTATTGAATCTTGTGGTTCTGATCTGGCTTCTGGTAAAGTTTGCCGGCAAGCCGGTCAAGGAATATTTTGCCGGCCGCCGGGAGATGATTCAGAAAGGGGTTCAGGAAGCTCAGGAAGCCAAGGCCGCGGCGGAAAAGATCTACCGTGAGTACCAGGAGAAGCTGGCCGGCCTGGAAGGCGAATTGAAAGAGATCGAAGACCGGGCCCAGCGGGAAGCGGAACGCGAAAAAGAGAGAATGCAGCGGGAGACCGAGGAGTTGGTGGCCAAGCTCCAGCAGCAGGCCCGGCAGATGGCCGACCAGGAGGTTGCCAGCGCCAAGCGGCAGTTGCGGACCGAGGCGGCCCAGGTGGCTCTCGAGGTTGCCGAACAGATGGTCAAGGAGAATGTCACCGAAGACGACCGTCGGCGGATGGTTGAAAAATATCTTGAAAAGGTAGTGAGGGCGTAAATTGATCCGCGATATTATAGCCAAGAGATACGCCAAGGCCTATTTCGCCTTGGTCCAGGAGCAGGGGCGCTTGTCGGAGGCGGAAGCCGAACTCAAGGAGTTTGCGGCTTTTCTGGATCTCAACGAGGAGCTCAACCGGGTCTTATGCAATCCGGTTTTCGAGGTTGCCGAGCGCCTGGCGGTGCTCAAGGCGCTACTCGAAAAGCTTGAATTGAGCCAGGAGCTGAAAAGCCTTCTCTGCCTTTTGCTGGAGAAGAACAAGATCGCATATCTTAACCTGGTCAGCGATAACTTTGCCCGTTTTGTCGATGCCGCCGAGGGTCGGACCAAGGTCGAACTGGTCAGTGCCACCGAACTGGACGAAGCCATCCTGGAAGAGCTGCGCAAGGAATTCTCGCGGCTGACCGGCAAAAAGGTCGAACTCAGCCTGCAGGTCGATGAAGGCCTGATCGGCGGGATTGTCGCCCGTTACGGCGGCATGGTTTACGACGGCAGCATCAAAACCCAGCTTGCCCGCATCGGGGAAAGCCTGACGGTTTAGGCCCGCTGTGTAAGACGAGAAAGAAACGGCCGCTGCGGCGGTCGATAACAAAATATACTAAAGTTTGCAAAGGTTGGAACGGTTACCATCTCAATAACTGTTTTTAGGGAGTTGTAAGAGGCCATGGAATTACGCGCTGAAGAGATTAGCCAGATTATCAAAGATCAGATTCAAAACTATGAGAAAAAGGTCGAGGTCAGTGAAACCGGAACCATTCTCACGGTGGGTGACGGGATTGCCCGTATCTACGGCCTTGAGAATGCCATGGCCGGTGAACTGCTGCTGTTCCCGCATGATATCTATGGGATGGTGCTCAACCTGGAAGAAGACAATGTCGGTGCCGCGATCTTCGGGGAAGATACCGAGATCAGTGAAGGCGACGAGGTCAAGCGTACCGGCCGCATCGTCGAGGTTCCGGTGGGCGAGGCCCTGCTGGGCCGGGTGGTCAATGCCCTCGGCCAGCCGATCGACGGCAAGGGGCCGATTGAAAGTGAACATTCCCGCCGGGTCGAGATCAAGGCCCCGGGAATCGTCGACCGCCAGTCGGTCCATGAACCCCTGCAGACCGGGCTGAAAGCGATTGACTCGATGGTGCCGATCGGCCGCGGCCAGCGTGAGCTGATTATCGGCGACCGCCAGACCGGGAAAACCGCGGTCGCCATCGATACCATCATCAACCAGAAAGATACCGACGTTTACTGCATCTACGTCGCCATCGGTCAGAAACGGTCGACGGTGGCCCAGGTGGTGGCCAAGCTCGAAGAGTACGGAGCCATGGAGTACACCACGGTGGTTGCCTCCACCGCCAGTGAACCGGCCCCGCTGCAGTTTATCTCTCCCTACGCCGGGGTTACGATGGGCGAGTATTTCCGGGACAGCGGCAGGCACGCCCTGATTATCTACGACGATCTTTCGAAACAGGCCGTGGCCTACCGCCAGCTTTCCCTGCTGCTGCGGCGTCCTCCGGGCCGTGAAGCCTATCCCGGCGACGTTTTCTACGTTCACTCCCGGCTTCTCGAGCGGGCCGCGAAAATGAGTGACGAACGGGGGGGCGGCTCCCTGACCGCGCTGCCGATTATCGAAACCCAGGCCGGCGACGTTTCGGCCTATATTCCGACCAACGTCATTTCGATTACCGACGGCCAGATCTTTCTCGAGTCCGATCTTTTCTACTCCGGTATCCGGCCGGCGATCAACGTCGGCCTCTCGGTTTCCCGGGTTGGCGGGTCGGCCCAGGTGAAGGCCATGAAGCAGGTTGCCGGCTCGTTGCGGCTGGATCTTGCGCAGTACCGGGAAATGGCCGCCTTCGCCCAGTTCGGCAGCGACCTCGACAAGGCCACCCAGGCGATGCTGGCCCGGGGGGAACGCCTTGTCGAACTGCTTAAGCAGGACCAGTACACGCCGCTGCCGATGGAAAAACAGGTTATTATCATCTATGCCGCGATCAACGGTTTTGTCGATGACTACGAGGTCCCGGTGCTGCTTCGCTACGAGGCCGAGCTTTACGATTTCATGGCAGCCAACTACAGCTCCGTGATGGATGAGATCAGGGAGAAAAAGAACATTGACGACGATTTGAAAGCCAAAGTCGAAGCCGCCCTGAATGCCTTCAAGGAAGCTTTCAAGGCTTAATTGCGACAGTCCCGGGGATCCGGATCCCGGCCGGCGCGGCAACTGAACCGTTAAACCCTTTGCTAGTGGCAGGTTTACAGGTAGATGGCAAATCTAAAAGATATCAGAAAGCGCATCAGCAGCGTCAAGAGCACGCAGCAGATTACCAAGGCCATGCAGATGGTGGCCGCCGCCAAACTGAAGAAGGCCCAGGAGAACGTTGTCCGGGCCCGGCCCTACGCTTCGAAGATGAGCGAGGTTCTGGCCAGCCTGGCGGTCCGGGTCAAACCCGGCAAACATCCCTTGCTGCAGCGGCGGGAAGAGAAAAAGGTTGAACTCCTGGTGATCGCTTCCGACCGTGGTCTCTGCGGTGGCTACAACACCAATGTCATGAAGGTGGCGGACAGTTTCCTGCAGGATAAAAAAGATGACTGCGAACTGGTGCTGAGCGTGGTCGGGCGCAAGACCCGGGACTATTTCCGCCGGCGGAACTGGGAGTTCCAGACCGAGGAACTAAATCCCGGGGTCGTAGACTTCCGCTGGGCCGAGAAGCTGTCCCGGGGAATTATCGACCGCTATGTCGAAAAGGAGACCGACGCGGTTTATGTCGCCTACACCGAGTTCAAGTCGGCCATGACCCAGAACGTCGTCGTCAAGCGCCTGTTGCCGCTGGAGCCCAAACCCCTGGCCGAAGACGAGATTCCGGTCGAATACATTTACGAGCCCTCGGAAGACGCCCTGCTGGCTGACATCCTGCCGCGCTATATTTTTACCCAGGTTTTCCGGATGCTGCTGGAGTCGGTGGCCAGTGAACACGGCTCCCGCATGACGGCAATGGATTCGGCGACCAACAACGCCATTGAAATGACGGCCAAGCTGACCCTGCTCTACAACCGGGCCCGTCAGGCGGCAATTACCACCGAGTTGATGGAAATCGTCAGCGGGGCGGAAGCCTTGAATTAGTTGAGAACTGTTTTTTAGACCTTAAATCTTAAGTTTAACCGGTTAAGAGGTACAAGGGAATGAGCGATAAGAATATTGGCAGAATAACCCAGGTAATCGGCCCTGTTGTCGACGTAGAGTTTGAAAAAGGGAAATTGCCCCCGATTTACAACGCTCTGCGGATTACCAACCAGTCGCTTAACGACCAGGAGTGGAACCTGGTCTGTGAAGTCGCTTCGCATCTCGGGGAAAACACGGTTCGCGCGGTCTCGATGGATTCCACCGACGGCCTGGTCCGGGGGATGGAAGTCTGGGATACCGAAGAGATGATGACCATGCCGGTTGGCCATGAAGTCCTGGGGCGGATTATCAATGTTATCGGTGATCCGGTTGATGAAATGGGGCCGATTGGTGAGAAGAAGCGTTACCCGATTCATCGCCCCGCTCCCTCCTACGAAGATCAGAGCACCGAACTCGAAGCCCTCGAAACCGGGATCAAGGTTGTCGATCTGCTGGCCCCCTACGTGAAGGGCGGCAAGATCGGCCTGTTCGGCGGCGCCGGGGTCGGCAAGACCGTCGTCATCATGGAATTGATCAACAACATCGCGACCCAGCACGGAGGCTTTTCGGTTTTCGGCGGCGTCGGCGAACGGACCCGTGAAGGCAACGACCTCTGGCACGAGATGAAGGATTCCGGGGTCCTGGAGAAAGCGGCCCTGGTTTACGGCCAGATGAACGAGCCTCCGGGAGCCCGTCTCAGAGTCGGTCTCTCGGCTTTGACCGTGGCCGAGTACTTCCGCGATGAAGAAGGCCAGGACGTGCTTTTGTTCATCGACAACATCTTCCGTTTCACCCAGGCCGGTTCCGAGGTTTCGGCGCTTCTCGGGCGCATGCCTTCGGCGGTTGGCTACCAGCCCAACCTGGCCACTGAAATGGGTGAGTTGCAGGAGCGCATCACCACCACCAAAAAGGGTTCGATCACCTCGGTCCAGGCCATTTACGTGCCGGCCGATGACCTGACCGACCCGGCTCCGGCCACCTCCTTCGCCCATCTCGATGCGACCACGGTTCTTTCCCGGCAGATCGCCGAACTCGGCATCTACCCGGCGGTCGACCCGCTCGATTCGACCTCGCGGATCCTCGATCCCCGGGTTCTCGGCGAAGACCATTACCGGGTTGCCCGCGAGGTGCAGCTGGTTCTGCAGCGCTATAAAGACCTGCAGGATATTATCGCGATTCTCGGAATGGACGAACTGTCGGAAGAGGATAAACTGTTGGTCAACCGGGCCCGGAAAATTCAGCGTTTCCTCTCTCAGCCTTTCCACGTGGCCGAGGAATTTACCGGCACCCCGGGAGTCTATGTCAAGCTTGAAGATACTATTCGCGGTTTCGAGGAGCTGCTTTCCGGCAAGTACGACGACCTGCCCGAGCAGGCCTTCTACATGGTGGGCGGCATCGAAGAGGTGGTTGAAAAAGCCAAGAAGCTGGGCGCCTAGTCCGCCGGCCGCCAGCCTGCAAATTCCGACACCTTTAACCGTTGAGAGACACTACAGCTATGGAAAGTGATAAAATACGCCTCGAGATCGTGACCCCTTACCGCCAGGTTCTGGATGCTGAAGTCGATGAGGTGATTGCTCCCGGGGAAGAGGGCCAATTCGGGGTTCTGCCCGGACATACGCCTTTTCTCAGCACGATTATTGTTGGTGAACTGGTTTACCGGCAGGGGAATCAGCTCAAGTACGTCGCTGTTTCTCACGGCTATGCCGAAGTCGAGTATCACCGGGTAACGGTTCTGCTGGATGCCGCCGAACGGCCCGAGGAGATTGACGTGGCCAGGGCCGAGGCCGCCCGGCAGCGGGCCGAAAGCAAACTGGCCCAGCTGAGCCAGGATGATCACGACTATTACGAAACCCTGGCCGCCCTCGACCGGGCCATGAACCGTCTGCATTTTGTCAGGGCCCGGGCACCCCAGCAGAAGGGCTGAGAGGTAATTTAAGTGATAATTTACAGAAACGGGAGTTGCGAGACTCCCGTTTTTGCGTTTCTGGCCGCCGCCGGCCGCTTTCAAAGAACGTAACTATTCAGCTAAATTCTATCTCCCTTCTTTCAGGAGGGGGCGGGGGTGGTTTTTCTGAGCGGTTTCGGAAAGATTTCGTCGTTTTTCCCAGCGAGCGGGAGCCCATAAGCATTGCAACTGTTTGAGCGTAAGCGAGTTTTGCAATGCGGGCGAAGCGAGCGCGTGGAAAAACAGAAATCTTAACGCTTAGCGAAGAAAAGCCGCGCCCGACCCCGGATTTGGCTGAACAGTTACCTAAAGAACTTGCAGTTCCTAACAGTTTGTGTGCAAAAGGGCCGGATAAAGGTGCCGAATTCTTACTGTTCAGTTGTTGCCGTTGTACCGCCGGGGACGACCCCCGGCGGCGTAATCGCCGCTGACCGGTGAGAGTCTTGAGGCGGGCGGGAACGGTGCGCTTGTTGCAACGTCGTCAAGAGTAGAGCAGGGGAGAAAAAATGTTGATGAAGGATCTGATTGCGGTGGTTCTGGCCGCGGGTAAAGGCACCCGGATGCAGTCCAGGACACCCAAGGTTCTGCACCCCCTGCTGCGGGAACCTTTGCTTTACTATCCCTTGCAGATGCTGGATGAGCTGGGTGTTGGCCGGACCATGGTGGTGGTCAGTGATGACGATGACGGCGAGCGGGTAAGCGGGTATTTTGCCGATTTCCCCGAGGTCGAGTGGCCCCGGCAGAGATTTCAGAAAGGTACCGCCGACGCCGTTGCCGCCGCCCTCGAACAACTGGTCGGGGTCCGGGGGGAGCTTCTGATTCTCTGCGGGGATGTCCCTCTCCTGCGGCGTGAAACCCTGACCCGCTTCTACCGGGCCCATAAGGAGAGCCGGGCCGGGCTCAGTATCCTGACCGCGGTTCTCGACGACGGCGGCGCCTACGGCCGGGTCCTGGTCGACGAAGAAGGCTGCCCGACGGCGATTGTCGAAGCCCGGGACGCTTCTTCGGCCGAACTCGAAATCCGGCGGATCAACAGTGGAACCTACCTGGTCGACCTCGACCTCCTGCGTCAGGCCCTGACCGCGACCGACTGCAACAATGCCCAGGGTGAATATTACCTTACCGACATGGTGGCCTTTGCCCACCAGCATGGGGTTCAGGTGGGTTTCCTCGATGTGGACGATCCGGATGAAATTCTCGGGGTCAACACCCGGGCGGACCTGGTCAGCCTGGAAACCCTGATGGCCCGGCGAATCGCCGGGGAATGGCTGAACCGGGGGGTGACGATTCACAGCCCCGACACGGTCCGGATCGGTCCCCGGGTACGGCTTGACCAGGAGGTTGAGATTGAAGCGGGGGTGTCCCTGTTCGGCGAAGTCAGCATTGGCCGGGGATCGATCATCGGCGTCGGTGCCCAACTTCAGGATACCTGGGTTGGCGCGGGGGTGGAGATCAAGCCTTATTCGGTTCTCGAAGAGGCCTCGGTGGCGGCCGGGGCCATGATCGGACCTTTTGCCCGCCTGCGGCCGGGGACCGAAATCGGCCCTGATGCCAAGATTGGCAACTTCGTGGAAACCAAGAAAGCGATTTTTGGCCGGGGAGCCAAGGCTTCGCATCTTGCCTATATCGGTGACGCCGAAGTCGGCGAGGAGAGCAACTTGGGAGCCGGGACCATTACCTGCAATTACGACGGTTTCAGCAAATTCAAAACCCGCATCGGCAAGCGGGTCTTCGTCGGCAGCGACACGCAGCTTGTCGCCCCGGTCGAACTCGGAGATGATGCCCTGGTCGGGGCGGGCTCGACCATCACCCGGGAGGTCGCGGAA
>WFRT01000067.1 GCA_015486445.1 Pseudomonadota bacterium
ACTCGACCGGCGAAGTCCGGTCGGCCTCGGGAAAGAGAATGTCAAAACCCACGGCGGCCGGCCGCTGGACCAGGATCTTCTCGAGAATCCGGGCCAGGACCACCCGGGGCCAGGGCCACTGCCCCAGGACCCGGAGGCTGGGCTCGTCGATCTTGACGACAACCGTCGAAGAGAGCGCCTCATTACGGGGCGGGTGCCGCAGGCTGGTCAACAGGTCGTAACAGCGAAAATCGCTGCGCGGGATTATTCCGCTGACTTCCACCAGCAGAAACATAACCGCAACCAGCATAATCACGCCAACCGCTCTGAATACAACGCGCATCATCGAACCTGGACTTCCACCCGCCGGTTTTTCTGTTCCGCCACACCATCGGGAGTGGGGACCAGGAGCATCTCCTCCCCGTAAAACTGGATATCGACATTTTCCAGTTCAACCCCAGCCCGCCTGAGCAGGTTGAAAATCTTCCGGGCCCGGCGCTGGGAGAGGCGCTCGTTGTAGGCCCGGGAGCCCACGCGGTCGGCATAGCCGTAGATACTCACATCGCAGGGTTTGCGCTCCTGGATCGTCTTTTCAATCTCCGGAATGACCTGCCATGAACTCCCCACCAGTTCGAGGGAGCCGGGCTTGAAATAGAGCAGGAAGCTGACCGGAACCGGGGGCTGGGACCGCAAAAGCCGACCATAGGATTCCTTGATTTCAGCGGTTGAAATCTTATGGACCGATACCGGCCCGGGATCGTCAAGCTTGAACTCAGCCCCGGTGTTGGAGCGATCCAGGACCACCCGTTCCTCCCCGGTGTCAACCACAACCGCCGTGGGCCGGCCGGAATCGAGCAGGATCACCCGGCTCCTGTGGGCGCACCCGGCAGCAGCCAGCAGCAACAGCCCGAGACCCAGCAGCAGATTTTTTTTCATTCTACTTGACCTCGACGAGAAACCTGGTGCCCCGAATCCCTATCGTACCCTCGGGAATTTCAAACTTGAAATTCTGCGGAGCCAATTTGCCGATCTTGCCGGATTCGAACAGGGCGGTTCCCTCTTCCAGGCGCAGCCGGAAATCGAATTTCTTCTCCACCGGGACAAAAATAAACGCCTTGATCCGCAGCAGGCTTTTTTCCCCGAGGTTCAAAGTGCTGCCGTCATGAAAAATGATCCCGGCCCGGCTGCCGGACCCGGTAAGCAGCAAATCACCTTCTTCAAGGTGGTCTCCGGCGGCCGCCTTGAGCAGCTCACCCGAGCGCTTCACCTCGACCCGGCCCTCGGCACTCTTGACGATAGCCACGCCGGGAGCGGCGGCCGCGGCCAGTGAACAAGCCAGCAAAACCACCAGTAAAGCCGCCAGCCAGCCCTGCCGTAAACGTTTCATGACAACCCCCCGAATAAAGTTATGGGTGTATTCATGTCGTTTATGCAAGTTGCACGCCGAAAACTACGCCAATCAGACAAGTATCCCGGGAGCCGACGAAAAGTTCAGAAACGATCGATCAGGCGATTGATCAGGTCTCCGCTTTCACGGATCGCCTGGTCGCCGAAAGGACCGAACCAGGCCGCAATTTTTTTGAATTCACGAATGAAAAGCCGGCGCCCGGTCTTGCTTTCGGTCTCGGCTTCAAGCATCTCAAGATTGTCGCGAAAGCTTTCCAGGTAGCGTTTCAGGAGGGCGACACGCTGTGGCGTGGCAAAGATAATTTCACTGTAGAGTTCGGGGTCCTGGGCAAAAAGCCGGCCGACCATATCCAGTTCGAGCCGGTAAATCGGGCTCGAAAATTCAAGAGTGCGCTTGAGGTCGACATCCTGCCGGTAGAGAAAACGGCCGAAGGTGAAGGTTGCGAAATGGCGCAGGGCCTGGACCACGGCCATGATCTCGTCGTGCTCGGCGGCCGTGGCCCGGACCAGGACCGCGCCCCAGGCGGAAAACTGTTCGGCCGGCCAGTTGTCGCCGGTTCTCTCCCGGCCCGGGGTCATGACCATGATCTGGCGCTCCATGGTCGGGGTGTCGGGCCCGAACATCGGGTGATAGCCCCAGACCGAGCCGGAAAAGTTTTCCCGCATGGCGGCCACGGTGGGTTCCTTGATGCTGGTCAGATCGGCGAGAATACAGTTTTCCGGCAGATGGGGAGCAAGACGAACAATAACCGGCACGGTGGCGGCGATCGGCACCGTCACCAGGGCCAGGTCGAGACCGGCGCACAGGGAGTCGACCCGGTGCCAGTCATCAACCTCGAGAATCCGGACCTCGTAGCCCGAAAGCCGGAACCAGCGGGCAAACAGCCGCCCCATGCCGCCGCCCCCGCCGACGATCAGAACCCGGGCCCCGGGCCGGACCCCGACCCGGGAGATCTCCCGAGTCTGGGTCGAACGCGAATAACGCATGACATTGCGAAAGATCTCCTCGATACAATCGGGGTCGAGCCCTGCCTGCCGGGCCAGGCGGCGCCGGGCGTCAATCACATCGGCCTCGCGAGCCGGGTGGTAGACCGGAAGCTGGTGTTCCTTCTTGAACTCGACCAC
>WFRT01000068.1 GCA_015486445.1 Pseudomonadota bacterium
CTTTTGCAGCCCCTGGCCTCTCAAGGATGACAAACTCGTAAAAAGTCAAAATATTCGATGGCTAAGTAAAAAGCTTCATATGCAAGGCGCCCGAAACCTTGAGGAATGAGGCGTACATACAGTACGCCGCAGTGACGAAGGTTGAAGGGGAACGCAGCAGATGAAGAGTTTTTACGACGCCATCAAGGATACAGGGTAATCGAAATTCCACCCCGCAGCTCGGCGAGACGACAGCCGCTCCCACCGGAGCCGAAGTAGTAACGCCGCAGGGCCTTTTTCACCTTCGGTGCCAGCCGTTCGCCGTGACATTTAAGACAGAGCGATCCGGTCGGCAGGGCCCGCAGGTAGCGAAAAGCCCTCTTTCCCTCCAGGACCACCGGCTCGCTGTACTCCAGCCCGGCCAGGATGGCGCCTTGTTGACGCCGTTCAAGAAAGTTTTCCAGCCCTTTCTTTTCCCATCCGTCCGGCAGGTTGTGCGGGTCCCAGCATTGCAGGGCGGTGAGTTTGACCTCGATACCGGGGGGCAGGGAATAGCGGGCCTCGAGTTCGGGCACCGCCCGGCGGCAGACCGCGACCGCACCGGCCGGGCCGCCGTCGTGAATCGCATCCTGGATCGTCCGGGTCAGCTCCGCCATGAAATCGTGGGCCAGCACCCGGCAGCGCAGAATCTGTCGCTCCTCGGCCCGGGCGCCGCCGGCCAGGCCGGCCAGCAGGATGCCGGCCAGCACCCCGGCCAGAACCATCATCAATCCGGTTTTTCTCATTTCAGCTCCTCGGCCGGCCTTTACCGCGGCCCGCTTACATGCCGATCGCGAACATCGATTCGAGGTCATGGCGGGAAAAGACCTTGAAAGCCAGCATGGTCTCAGTATGGGTGATACCCTCGACAGCAACCATCTTCCCGGTCACAAGCTCGGCCAGTTCCTCGTTGGCCGCCACCCGGATAATCGCCACCAGGTCGTAATTTCCACTGACCGAGTAGACCTCGGAAATCCCGTCAATCTCGACCAGCGCCTCGGCCACTTCAGCCACCCGCCGGCGCTCGGTGTTAATCAGAATCATTGCCGTAACCATTTTTTTCTCCTCGCATAAATGTGTTTTTCCGCTCCTTCCAGAGTAACTATTCAGCCGAATACGGGGGCGGGTGCGGCTTTTCTTCGCTAGGCGTTAAGATTTCTGTTTTTCTAGCGCTCGCTCCGCCCGCATTGCAAAACTCGCTACGCTCAAACAGTTGCAATGCTTATGGGCTCCCGCTCGCTGGGAAAAACGACGAAATCTTTCCGAAATCGCTCAGAAAAACCACCCCCGCCCCCTCCTGAAAGAGGGGAGATAGAATTTAGCTGAATAGTTACCCTCCAGAAAAGCGGCCTCTCTCGTTCGGGCAAGCTGAAAGCTCCCGGCCCGGTTAAAACATCCGGGCCGTCAGCCAGGTCGCAATGCGGTTGCCGGCAACCACGAAGAGAGCGATAATAAAGGTCTCGACCGCGGCCTTCAGGCTGACGGAACTGAGAATCAGCGCGGCCAGGAAATCGGTGGCCACCGCGAAACCGAGACCGGCCATCAAGCCCCACTGACGGATGATCCAGGTCATCAACAGGAGCAGGGGAATGCTCAGGACCGTCCCCGCCACCACCAGCCAGTAGATGGAAAAAGAGAAATTTTTGACAATAATATTGGTCATCGCCGCCATCCGGGGACAGACCACGAAAAAGGCGAAGGCACCGGTGGCAAGGGAAAACGAAATCAGGCTGTTATTCATCAGGACAACTCCTCTCTTCTATACGCATCTCTATATACGTCACATCCAGGCGGACCACGAGTTCTCCCGTTTACTTCGCCCCCTCATTCCAGCCCGCTCCCCGGCCCCACCGGCGACTCAGGATCACGGCCAGGAGCAGGGCGGCAAAGAGCCAGCCGACCCCCACCAGTAAAAGCGCCGAAGCCGGGTAGCCGCCATAACATGACGAACATTCATTGACCAGGGCAAAGCCCACCACCAAGCAGAGCAGCAACGGGGTGCCGTACTTGATGAGAAAATCCCAGAAAACCGGCAGCTTGAGGGTTCCGACCCGGTTGACATGCTCCCGGGCGACGGCCGCCCGCAAAACCCAGCCGACCAGGACGCATTCGGCGATGCCACCGGTCAACAGGCCGTAATTATTGACGAAATGATCGACTATATCGAGGATGTAGAGTCCGGCCCGGGTGGTAAAGACAACACTGCCCAGGGCCCCGACCAGGCAGACCACGGTTACCGTCCGGCCGCGGGGAAAGCCGAACTTGTCGATCAGCGAACTGCAGAAGGCCTCAACCAGTGAAATCGCCGACGAAAGCCCGGCCATGATCAGGACGAGAAAAAAGAGCAGGCCGAAAATGGTCTTGCCGGCCGGCAGTTGGTTGATGGCCTCGGGATAGACGACAAAGGCCAGGCCTGGACCGCTCTTGATCGCCTCGGCAAAGGGCACCCCCTTGCGCAGGGCCATGAAGCCGATGGTGCCGAAAACCGCGAAGCCGGCAATGAACGAGTAGAGGCAGTTGAGCACCGAGGTGATCAGCGCGTTGCCGACGATGTCGGTTTTCCGCGGCAGGTAGCTGGCATAGGTAATCATGATCCCGAAGCCGAGCGACAGGGTAAAGAAGATCTGGCCGAAAGCCGCGACCCAGACCTTGCTGCCGCCGGATGAAAAGGGGTTGATGCGAGCCCAGTCAGGCGAGAGGTAGTGTTTAAGGACCGCCTCCAGGGCCCCGGGCAGACGCAGCGACCAGCCCACCAGGATCAGGGTCAGGACAACCAGCAGGGGCATGAAAATCATGCTCGCCTTCTCGATCCCCTGGTTGATTTCGCGGTAGCAGATCGCCCAGCAGATCGCCCAGGTCAGCAGGGTGCCGAAAAGAATCGGCCAGCGGATGCCGCCAAGCTGGAAAACCCCGTCGCTGATCTGGAGGAAGTGGGACATGAAAAAACTGCCGGTATCGGCGCCCCAGGCCTGGCTGAAGGAAAAGATAAAATAGTTCATGCACCAGCCGATGACCACGGCGTAAAAGAGGTTGATGCCGAAAAAGGCGATCGTCGGCATCCACCAGCCGATCACCTCCCATTTCTTCGCCACCCGGGAAAAGGCCAGCGGCGGCGCCCCCTCCTCCCGGTGGCCGAGGGCGTATTCGAGAATCATCAGCGGGATCCCGGCCAGCACCAGGGCCACGCTATAGGGTACGAGAAAGGCCCCGCCGCCGTTTTCGTAGGCCATGTAGCCGAACCGCCAGATATTGCCAAGTCCGACCGCCGAACCGATGGCGGCCATCAGAAAGCCCAATTTGCTGCCCCAGTGACTGCGCTGCGTCATAATCTTCTCTCGTCGTAACTGTTCAGCTAAATTCTATCCCCCCTCTTTCAAGAGAGAGCGGGGGTGGTTTTCGGAGCGGTTTGGCCGCTACTTCCATTTGCTCAGATCCATCTGCCTCTCGCTCTTGGCGACCACGCAGGTGACGGCCAGGTCCCCGGTGACGTTGGTCGCCGTCCGGCCCATGTCGAGAATCGCGTCGATGCCGAGGATCATGGC
>WFRT01000069.1 GCA_015486445.1 Pseudomonadota bacterium
CCGCGGTAGGGGGAGCCCCGGTCTGAAATGTCAAGGCAGGCGATGGTGTTGCAGGGAAATTGTTCAAGACGGACCGGGTCGATGGTTTCCAGGTTGTCGAGCCCGGCGGTCCTGGCGCTCCAGGCGTTTTCGTTATGGGCCGGGATTCGGCAGGTGGTGGTCGGGTCGGCGGCCCGGGTGGTCGAACGGCGGCCGGCCGGAATCAGGTTTTGTTTCTGCCATTCGGTCGAAGCCGTTAAAAGCACCCGGGCCTCCCCTGCCGACAGGGTTCGCTTTTGGGGGCGGTTCATGATCAGGGCCATTCGGCCGCGGCCGGCCGCATCCGTAAAGCGGTATTCGCGCCACTCGTAGAGGGTGTTGGCGATTACCTGGAGAACGTGATGGGTGGGGTTTTTCTCGTTGATTCCCCGGGGACAGTCGCAAAGCGGCAGTTTCCGGTCGGGTTCGACCCCGTGGCTTTCGAGGTAGTAGGGCAGCTGGGGCCAGGAGACCGATGCCGTGGTTCCCGCCCCGGCGGCGGTCGTGCCGGTTCCCGGCCCGATAATGGTCAGGGCCAGGAGCAGGGTCAGAAGAAAGTTTTTTCCGGAGCAGGCTGTAGGCATCGGTAGTAATTTTCAGCTTGATTCAGTCAGGGATTCAACGATCGCATCTCCCATTGCCGCGGTGGCGATGGCAGTCCTGGGGTCGGTGGCGATGTCGCGGGTGTGGATGCCCCGTTCCAGAGTGGTCGCGACCGCTTTTTCAATCGTCTCGGCGGCCTCGTCGAAGCCGAAGCTGTAACGCAGCATCATGGTCGCCGACAAAATCTCGGCGATCGGGTTGGCGATGCCCTGCCCGGCAATGTCGGGTGCCGAACCGCCGGCCGGCTCGTAGAGGCCGAAATTGTTCTGGTTGAGGCTGGCCGAGGCCAGCAGTCCCATCGAACCGGTCAGCATCGCGGCTTCGTCGGAGATGATGTCGCCGAACATGTTGCCGCAGAGCATGACGTCGAACTGGTGCGGGTCGCGGACCAGCTGCATGGTGGCGTTGTCGATGTAGAGGTGGTTGAGTTCGATATCGGGAAACTCCCGGGCGATTTCGCAGACGGTTTCGCGCCAGAGGACCATGGTGGTCAGGACGTTGGCCTTGTCGATCGAGGTTACCCGGCCCCGCCGCTTGCGGGCCGCGGCGAAAGCGAGCCGGGCGATGCGCTCGATCTCGCTTCTTTTGTAGACCATCGTATCGAAGGCCTTCTCCTCGGGCCCCCGGCCTTCCCGGCCCTTGGGCTGGCCGAAATAGATGCCGCCGGTCAGTTCGCGGACGCAGAGAATGTCAAAGCCGTTTTTGACGATCTCGGCTTTCAGGGGGCAGGCGGCCGCCAGCGAGGGGTAGACCCGGGCCGGACGGAAGTTACAGAACAGGTCGAAATGCTTGCGCAGCGGCAGCAGGGCGGCCCTTTCGGGCTGCTGGGCCGGGGGCAGGCTTTCCCATTTGGGGCCGCCGACCGAACCGAACAGGATGGCGTCGCTCTGCTCGCAGAGTTCTAGGGTGGCGGCCGGCAGGGCGGTGCCGCACTGGTCGATGGCGGCGCCGCCGACCGGGGCCTCGGTGTATTCCAGCTTGAAACCGAATCTTTCCTGGGCTGCGTCGAGCACCTTAAGGGCCTCGCGCATGATCTCGGGGCCGATGCCGTCACCGGCCAGCACCGCAATTTTTTTTGTCATGGGTCTTTCCTGTTTTATGGAGATTATTATTGTTTCCCGGCCCGACAGCGCCGGGTTGCCCGGGTCCTAAATCATGCGGATGGCAAACTCGGGACAGTGGCCGACGCAGTAGCCGCAGCGCAGGCAGAGTTCAGCCTTGATTGCCGGTTTGGCTTCCAACTCCGGCCGGCTGATTGCCAGGTTGGGACAGGCCTCGATGCAGGCGCCGCAGTTTTTGCAGAGAATGTCGACGACCTGGAAGCGTTTTTCCTCGATCGTAGCGGGCCGCCAGTCGGTCTTTTCCGGCTGCTCGCGGGAGAACCAGGCGAGGTTGCAGTCGACCTCGGCGGGGCTTACCATGCCGACCGCGACCGGCAGGCCGAAACGCTTTCGGACAAAGCCTAAGGCGGCGGCGAAATCATTGACCAGGCAGCCCCCGCCCAGGGCTTTCATCAGGTAGATCCCCTTGCCC